>JAFGPC010000037.1 GCA_016926155.1 Sedimentisphaerales bacterium | reverse complement strand
GATATATAAATTCATTGTTAATCGCGAGTTAAGCATTAACTCATTGACAGGCAGCTAATGAGTCCATTTGCAGGCAACTTTGATGGTGATACGAAAGGTAAAACCTTCTACGAATTCGCCCTAAGTGTTAGAAAATACGGTCTTTAGGCAACTATTGGTAGGGGTTGTTCGTTATGGACAAACAGCGGGTTATCGGAATCAAATCGATATGTCAGCTTGGAAGGCTAAGATAGGAAGAACCTATACCTTTATTATAAATACACTTACATAATATACAGCGTCCACTTTCACTAATACTAAAGGCACGCCGCGATTCATTCCCACGCCGCCAAGTGGTTCAACGACAAACTGGCCCTGCTGCATCGGCAGTTATATCATCAGATCTATATTACATCTTCAACGATCTGCCGGTATCCCCACGAATTGGCACTTTAGTGCGCATCCCGACAAGAACATGTCCTATTCCTGCTTGTCGGAACGGTCCAACGTCAATAGACCCAACTGATAAGGCAGCAATTCGTATCGTCCGCTGCTGTCCGAAGCACGCCCTTGGTACAGGAATTGGAGGTTGTTAAGGTCGAGGGTCATGGTTTCGTCATATCCGTCGCGTATCAGTTCCCCGTGGCTGATGTCTCTTGTCCAAGGCTCCACACCATCTTCGAAGGTGAAATTGTTGATTCCTGCAAAAGGCGTCTGCCATGTGTCTGCACCCGGCACAGGCGTCCATTCACCATCCAGACGGTCGGAGACCCAGGCGCGATAGTACCGTGCCGGACTCAGGGCTTCGATCAGCGTCAGATAGGTATTGGTCCCCTTAACTTTATAGGTGATGCCGCCCTCGAAAAGGTTGTTTCGATGGTCTCTGATAGCAATCTCGGGGTCGCTCATGCCCTTTGGGAAATCATCGATCTTGGTCCGGCTGCGATAGAAGTTGCCGTCGTCGCCGGTGAAAAACAGATAGGCATGGGTGTCGTCACAGATGATATGGTAGTCGATCGGGAGTCTCGGGGTGCTCGCAGGTAGTCTGTCAAAGAAGTTCTGCGGCGCACTCCATGTTTCCGGCTTGGTAATATCGTCGGTGGTGCAATATTGCGGCTGCTGCGACTGAAAGACCAGGTACCACTTCTTGTGCGGACGGAAATAGAATAAATGCGGAGCGCAGTGATACCCTCCTAAACCCGGATTTGCATCAATAAAATGCAGCTTGGCTTCGGGAGCCTCGGACCAGTCCTTGAAATTCAGGTACACCATGCTCCATGTTCTGGCGGACGTGGAGTAGACGGTCGCATAGATGTGCCACCGATCATTGTAACGGACGATAGTCGGATCTTTGACCGATACGATGGTGTGCGTTTCGTCCGAGACCGGCTTGACCAGTATATCACTGGATTTCCATTTGAGCGGTGTTACAAGATGCAGCCCGGAAGCCGCTGCCGCCGGAGGCTGGCTTGGAGCGGCAGGTTTGGCCTCAGACGCAAGAAGCACACTGCCGGACAGAAGTACTGCAACAGCACCCCATAAGACGATTACGTTCTTCATTGCACAACTTCTTTCTTTCATTTGAAACTCCTATATTGTAAGTGTTTGTGTCCTCTGGACTTCACTCTATCACGATTAAACAGCTAAACCAGCTTACGCGAAACAATGCTAATTAAAGGGGAACCTCTGGAACACCCGGCCTGAGCAGACGCACGTCATAAAGCCCTCCGGCAAGCAGCCGTTTCACAGCGAACCGGACAGTAAGGCGATCGTTCCCGGCGGCTTTAAGTATCTCGTATGGGATCGGATAGCGTTTTTCAATGAAGTGATTCGGTTTTTCGCCGGTCAGTCCCTGTGTGGCGATCAGCATCCCGTTAACCAGAATGTCAAATTCCCGGCCGCGATCGTCACCGGAATAGGTGACAGACAGAATGACGTCCCTGACACTTTGCGGATCAAGGGAGTATTGAATCCAGGTACCATGGCGCCAGCGTCGACCATTGTGAATGCCCGTTTCCATTCCTTCGCCCCGCAGGTCATGCTCCACCTCGGGTTGCTGCTCACCCACGGCAACCCAGTCGATAGTTGCAGCCTCGCGGGCTTCGCGAGCACGCTCCTCGGCAGCGAGTTTTTCCTTTTTTGCCGCAATCTGCTCGGCGGTAGTGAGTTCCCAGTACATCTGATAGCGACGCTCGTGCAGTCTGAAAAACGGCATCAGCGGCAAGCCCTCGGGGTCGTCCGGCTCGATCACATCCGTGATACGGAAGTGCAGAGACCCGGCAGAACGATCTTGAACCACATGTGTGAGCACCTCTTCTTCCGTTGCAAGCAGGGCCGGGACCCTGTCAAGCGAAATCATCGGACCCTGCGCCACTTGCGCCATGCGACCGTCATCGGCAAACAAACCATCCATATTATCAGTACCGTCAGGCTTTGCCAGCACGATCGGACCATACAGAAAGGCTACCCAATCGGAGCCATCGGGCAGACGCTCGACTCGCATATGCATCGGGAGCTCCACATCGACCGTATCGCCATTCTTCCATTCCCGTCGAATGGCGGCATAGGAAGACGGGGTTGATTTGACATCAACGGGTTGGTTGTTGACCTTGACTGCGAAATCGCCCGCATTGACCCAGGCAGGATGGCGGATATTCAGCGTGAAGGTGACGGGTTTCTCAAGTTGAAGACGAAGCAGCGTATGCGCCTCATCCGGAAATTTCGTCTCCTGCTTCAGAATCATTCCGTTATTAGACACGGAGAGTTCCGAGGGGATGAAGAGATTCACATACAACTGGTCCTTTGCCTGGGCATAGATAAACTCGCCGTACCGTCCGGGATTCTCCATACCCGTACCTACACAGCACCAGAAGGCCACCTCTGGCTGAGAATACACCCGGTAGTGATCCGGACGAATGGAGGTGAAATAGACATACCCGGGCTTCTTGGGATGGATGGAGGCCAGGATATGATTGTAAAGGGCACACTCGTAATAGTCGGCATAGGCAGGCTTGGGTTCGGCCTTGAAAAGTTCCTCGGTGAGCCTGAGCATATTGTAGGTATTGCAGGTTTCGGGTCCCTCTCGGTGCGCGATCATCCCGCTGAAATCATTGGGATTATTGAAATGCTCGCTGACGCTGTTGCCGCCGAAGACCACGCTGCGGTTTCGGGTGACGGTTTCCCAGAAAAACGCGGCTCCAGTGTGCAGCTTATCGTCGTTGACCAACGCCGCAATGCGCTGCATACCGGTGATCTTGGGGATCTGGGTGTTGGCATGAAGACCGGTGAGTCTGTCCTGGCGATTCTCCAGGGGTTCGAATACAACCCGGTGGTTGAATCGTTTGGCCAGATCGATGTATTTCTTGTTTCCGGTGATCGCATAGATATCGGCAAGCACCTCGTTCATGCCGCCATATTCCGTATCGAGCATCTGCTGCATCTGCCTGTCGGTCAGACCGGATGTAATCGTTTCGCACCAGTCTCCGAAGCCTACAAGCAGATCACGCGCCGGTTCGCTGCCTCCGTGCAGGTAGGCATCCCGAAGTCCGGCAAACATCTTGTGGAGATTATACCAGGGAGCCCACTTATTCCGCATCAGCTCGACACGGCCTTCGGATACACCCTTCCAATAATCGCGACTCCCCGGAATACCTCCGATATAACCATTACCATTGGTTTTTTGGACTTCTTCAAGTTCATCGATCATGTAATCAAGACGGCGTCGGAATTCACCTTCCGGATCGGCTCCCACGTCAATCATAAGCGAGATCGCCGAAAGATAATGCCCGGCCGTGTGTCCGTCTAGACCGATGCTTTCCCAGTTGCCATAAGGCTGCGCCTTGGGCTTCAAACCCGCTTCACGACGGAATGGGGCAAGCAATCGGTCGGCATTGTGAGCCAAAAGATATTGACGATTGGCCTGAACCGCCTCAGAAAAAGGACTCTCCAGCAATCGGACATTTTTCAATGGAAAAAGCTGAACCGACTGCTTAGGTGACTCTTCCTTTTGGTAAATGCCTTCTTGGGTCTGAGTGACAGGCTTGATGGTTCCGTCGTCGTTAAAATAAAGGTATTCCAGGCAGACACTTCGCCGGCAGTCACCGCCGGGGATGTTGTTGAGACCGGTAGAGCCGTCGTGGTAGAAGAAATACCACTGCCCCTTAAACTCGATGACTGCCGGATGGATGGTAAAGCCGACCTTAGCGGGTCCGGTTATCAGGCCGCGATAGGTCCAGGGACCCTCCACAGCAGGTGCTGTGGCATAACCGATCTGTTCCGGTTGTGTACCAGGCACATCTACGGCAAAAACGTTGTAGTACAGATCGCCCCGCTTGAATATCCACGGACCTTCAGAATAATATGGGGTTATGTCAAGTTTCTTGATCGGGCTATCCAGCTCAATCATGTTTGGTTTGAGCCTGACCAGATAGCAATCGCCATTGCCCCAGGCCAGCCAGGACGTGCCGTCATCATCAATAAAGACAGCAGGATCAATATCCGCGTTGGGTCGACGCGAATCCGTGGTCAGACCGTCGGTAATCAGCGGAGTTCCACAGGCATCCTTGAAGGGACCAAGCGGACTATCGGAAACGGCCACTCCGATACAGTGTTCATTGTTGTTATTGCGACGCAATGTCGTATAGAAATAAAATCGGCCGTCCTTTTCGATCATATGAGCGGCCCAGGCGACATTGGGCCGAGCGTATTTAAAATCCTCCGGACGCATAATGGGACCGTGTGCCGTCCAGGACTTCATGTCTTTTGAGGAATAGCACAGCCAGTCCGGCATGGTAAAGAACTCGCCCTCTCTGGCGTTGTCGCGGCCGACATAGACATAGACCGTATCACCGACGACCAGAACCGCCGGGTCGGCTGTGAAGACATCGCAAAAAATGGGATTGTCGCCAAGGCACTGACCGGCCACTGCCGTCAACAAAATGGATGCGACCCATTGCACATATCGGTTCATATGAATCTTGTTTCCTTTCCTTTATTTGCATCCGTTAGCATTGAACAGCTCCCTCGTTGCCGCTGATGTAACACCGGCGGATTTTAAAAACTCTCTGCGATCCATAGAACTCTCTTGACTTCGCTGTGACTTAATAAGCTTCCAATCACTTCATGCAATTACTTGAAAAGATGCTGGGCAAAATAATACAAATTTTTGCCCCATGTCTCCGCATCGTGGCCGTGGGAATCCACATGCCAGATGTGCGGTACATTCTGTTCTTTGAGGTAGTTGTGGACGCCTTGACTAATACCGATCAGTCCATCCTTGTTACCGCAACTGAGGTACAGCAGCTTTAACTGCTCTTTTGCCGCTGTCGGATCGGGAACGAGTTCGGCAGGAGTCTTGGTATTGGGAGCCGAAGAAAAACCGCCGACCCAGGCAAACGTATCCAGATGGCCCATGCCGAAATTCAGGGACTGACCTCCGCCCATGCTCAGCCCCGCTATGGCGCGATATTGACGGTTTGTGTTCACCGAGTACTTAGCCTCAATGGCGGGAATCACGTCATTAAGCAGGTCGTACTCAAAATTGGCAAAGGCCGGTGCGCCTCCGTAGACGTTCCCCTCGGCACGATCGTTCTGCTGGGCCCGGCCATTGGGCATGACAATAATCATAGGTACAGCCTTACCGTCTGCAATCAGGTTATCCAGGATGGCATTTGGTGTACAGAATCGCTGCCATTCGGTCTCATCACCGCCGATGCCGTGCAGCAGATACAATACCGGATATTTCTGGTCCGTCGAGTAACCCGGCGGCGTATAGACAAGCATCTTGCGCCGCGTGCCGACTGTTTTGGAGTCGTATTCAACCATTTCCTCCTTTCCACGGCCAATATTGTCACGCACGGTACGGAAATTCGCCGGAGGATCATCAAACACAGGTTTATCATCCGGCCCCAACTGAATCGGTCCGCCAAAGCCGCCGCGTCCGCCGCCCCTGCGAACTTCCGGCGCAGCGGAATCTCCGCGAGTGGGAGCCCGTTGGTCCGTCGCACTTGTCTGTTCCGCTGTTTGTGGAATTATTTCAATCGCATTGATTGCCGGATTCTCGATCTGACTCGTGAAAACAATCCGGAACTCTCCATTGGTCACTTCCACGGGCACGGTTTCGATATAGGCGCGGTTGGGACCACCAGCCTTTGCCCAAATGTCAAAGTCCTTGAATTCTTGTCCCTGGACGGTGTAAGAAAATACTCGTTCGCCCGGGCCGTAAATGCCCTCGAACGTCTCCGCAAAGTAGAGTTTCGCGATATATTTACCATTTGGAATTTTGCAGGAGAAGGCGTCCATTGCATAATGCTCGCTCAAAAACAGGGCCGGATCGCTGGTTCCGGCGATCACTGTTGACGGATCGCGATCAATCGTGGCCCCGCCCTCGAAACCTTGTTCCGGCAGCCAGACACGGCCGCTTGAATCCGTAAATGACGTAAACAGGCCGGCCTTGATTCGGAGAGTCATAGCGGCAGGCACAGAGGCTGCCGCACTGGTCTCGGTAGTTTTCCGAGCGGACACAGACGGGAGAGGTTGGTCTTGGAACAACAGCGGGGCAAACTCGTTCAAACTACGCCGCCACGTCTGCCATTCATGAGCGGTGTCGGGAGATACGTACGATACAGCGTTGATACCCGCCGCTTTAAGCTGCTCAACATGAGCACGTATAACGTCCGGATTCTCTCGCGAGCCGCAGCTCTCGAAAATCAGCTTGACCTTCTTGTTGAATTCTACCGCATTGGCCATGGCGCCATTGTGTGCTGTAGCAGGATCTCCTACTGTACCGCCGCTGAAGATGCCGATGTGCGAGAATACATCCAGGTTCTCCATAGCGATGGCATTGGTCTGCATCCCTCCCATAGATAACCCGGCCATGGCCCGATGCGGTTGATCCGCAAGGGTGCGATAGTCGGCATCGATCATCGGGATGACATCTTCCAGAAGGATTTTCTTGAAGGTGTCTGCCCAGCCTGCTGGAGGCCAAGCCCCGCCCCGGCCGCGCTGCGGTCGAGCCTGTCCCGGTATGGTCCAGGTGCCGTTGTCCATAACAATGATAAACGGCCTGGCCTTGCCCTCGGCAATCAGGTTGTCCATGATCAGATTGGTTTTTCCCTGACAGGGCCAACCGGTCTCGTCTTCACCGCCGCCGTGCTGGAGATACAGCACAGG
>JAFGPC010000036.1 GCA_016926155.1 Sedimentisphaerales bacterium | reverse complement strand
GGCCGCCGCGCTGCCGAGAAGATCGGGCCGGACAAATGCCTTGAGCACCTCCTGAACCATCCGGGCAACTTCACAGCCGCCAAATTAGGCTGGGTCAAGGAAAACGAGCCCGACATCTACAAGAAGATCGACAAGATCATGCTGCCCGGCGACTACATCGCCATGAAGATGACCGACCGGATCATCACGACCATCTCGGGCCTGAGCGAAGGGATCTTCTGGAACTTCAAAAAGAACCGGCTCGCGAAAATCGTTCTCGAAGCCATGGAGATTGATGCCTCTCTGCTTCCGGAGACCATCGACACTTTCGCGGTACAGGGCGAGTTGACCGGGGCAGCCGCCGCGGAACTGAGCCTCAGGGAAGGAACGCCCATCGCCTATCGTGCGGGTGATCAGCCCAATAATGCCTTCAGCCTGAACGTGCTGAATCCCGGCGAGATTGCCGCCACGGCGGGCACCTCCGGCGTGGTTTATGGCATCGGCGATGAGCCCAACTACGATTCCCAGTCCCGTGTCAACACGTTTCTGCATGTCAACCACAGTAAAGAGACTCCGCGTCTGGGCGTGCTGCTCTGTCTCAACGGAACCGGCATCCTCAATAGCTGGCTCAAGCATAATGTCATCGCGCCGGGCGAGGATTACCCGCAGATGAATGAGGCGGCCGCCTCTGTGCCTGTCGGGGCTGAGGGTCTTTCGATCCTGCCGTTCGGCAACGGCGCAGAACGCATCCTGGAAAACCGCAACCTGGGCGCATCGGTCCACGGCCTCAACTTCAACGTTCACACACGGGCCCATCTGCTTCGAGCTGCGCAGGAAGGGATTGTCTTTGCCCTCAACTACGGGCTGGACATCATGCGGGACATGGGCGTGCAGATCGGGACCGTCCGGGCAGGCAAGGCCAATATGTTCCTCTCGCCCCTGTTCGCCTCGGCTTTTGCGACGGTGACAAACTCGGTCGTCGAGCTGTATAACACCGACGGCTCGCAGGGCGCTGCCCGCGGCGCAGGGTTGGGAGCGGGTATTTATCAATCCCCCGTCGACGCCTTTACCGGCCTCAAGCAGCTCGACACCATCGAACCGGATACCTCTACCGCCGAGGCCTACCGCGACACCTATCACTGCTGGAAAAAAACACTCGACGGAAGCTTCCATATAAAGAAAAAGAAATAATTATCAAATAATCGCTATATTCCTCCGATGAGTAAGGAACGTCTTGATTCTACATGGATCGATATGGTATACTATTAGTATGTCAGATAATCAGAGTGAACAATCAAACATGCAGGGGCAGATACCTCCACCGATTTTATTATCGGCCGTGTTGTGCGATACAGTTATTCTAGATCGTATTACCGGTAAGGCCAGCGTAATCGGTATCTTTTCTGTCATTAATTCACGAAAGTACCCGGCTCGACATCCTAAAATGAGCCTATTTTGTGAAATGACAGGTGGACGTGGTAAAATGCCTGTCACCGCCCAGTTGATAGATTTACACGACGATGAAAAAATCTTGGTAAAACAAAGCGTTGATGTCGATTTTTCTGATCCGTTAGCTGTGAATGGTATCATTATTGATTTTATTCATATTCCTTTTCCACACTCGGGAGAATATAGATTTCAGATTTATGCCGGACATGAATATTGTGGTGAGCGACGAATCATATGCCAAGTCGTAAGGGGAGAAGAAGGAGACCGACCGGATGAATAAATCATTTGAAGAAACTGTTGCAATGTCAAAAGATACATCGTTTTATCAGTTATGGTTGGCACCCAACGATATGCCTGAGACATCAGGTACGCTCATGATAAAATTTGAGGCGATAAAGGATTTGTGTAGTAATGTCCCCCTAAGGCAGAATCGCCGTTGCTGGCGATTACCCGCAATTCCTTTTTTCTCTGGCGAAGAAACGGGATTGACAACAATGATGATGAATCAAGCCCAGGACGTCTTTGAAGAGGTATGGAGTGATCCTGCCGATGATGTATGGGACAATTTGTGATGTTCCTTTATAAACAAAAGGATATTATTCTTATTCCTTTTCCATTTTCCGATGGCTCCTCACAGAAAAAACGCCCTGTCCTTGTTGTTTCTTGTGATTCCATCAATCGTCACTCTGAGACTCCTGATTTTATTGGAATCATGGTAACAGCATCTGCCAAACGAGGAAAATATCATTTGGACTTATGTCCAAGTGACCTTACTGATGGATCATTACCGGAGCAATCTTCCATTCGTTGTGATAAGATCGCTTCCATTCTCAAAGACAAGGCTGTCAAAAAACTGGCTACTGTAACGGATTCTTTTTTCAAAGCGATTCTCGCAAAAATCGACGAAGTTCTGGGAAAGTAAACTCTCACGATAGATATTTCAACAATCTCCCTCATCTCTCGAACATAAAAAAGTCAATGCTTCCATCTTATATATCTGTATCTTTCGATTTCTTATCAGATTGCTGTGACCTTACTCCATCCAGCTTGGTTTGTTTTTCTTTCAGTCGCTCATGATATTCAAGACTTTCATCCGTTAATCCCAGTTTTCGTGCGACATGCATCGCTCGACGGTATTTGTTAATGCAATCTCGCTCCTTTCTTAATTCCTCCATCACTATTTCCAAATTTGTCATCTCCTGTAACCAGGGCAAACCGTCTGAAACCAGTATTTCTTGAATATCCCAAAGCATCGCATCGACATTACTTCCATCCGGTTCAATCCACCAAATATCATCACGAACTTCTTCCAAGGGGGTGGATAATTTCCCCCTTTTTTGTGCTTCGATATTGTTCGTCCTTAATATATGCCTCATATGGCACATATATTCCTTCGGCAACAGCTTTCCATCTTTGTCTTTTTTCACATGTTTTTCAAATCCAGGGATAAATTCAAAATACACTCCCAGTCCCGCCGTCAAAGACATCGGTGGAAATTCTGTCACAAGGGAAAAGTAGTTTCCCACTGCTCGAAGATTGAAAACCCAAATACATTCCCCATGATACCCCCAGTTATTTCGAGTCCGAATCTTGGAAAAACCATTTTCTCGTAAAAGCGGAGAGATGATTTTTCTGATTTGTTTGTTAATTTCTGAAGATCCGATCATTTCAATATTTTCTCGTGATTCCTTGTAGTGGTTATTCGTGCATATTATTTAATCTTGAATTACTATTTTTCCCAATCGTTCCAGTCGGGCACGGTTCCATCCTGTTGTCGATCGCCTATTCGTAACCGAAATAAGAAAATATCCCAATTCTAGTATTGTATTGTCTGCCCGGACCTGGTCTTGGGACCGTGAGGATTTCCTTGCTCGTTATCGCGGATCATTTTCTGTCGGAGAGGAAGCAATTCCTCAAACGGAACATCAATCCACTGCTCGTTCCGCATTTCTCGATACGATATAAACTTGCCTTCTTCAAAAACCGTGACCGAGAAAGGTTCTCCATTGATATTATATACCTTTGCTTCACCCTGGATTTTCCCCTGCACCCACTGTGATTCACGAGAGATTTTGCCATTGGGAAAATAAGATACACTGCGTCCGTGGTACCATTGCCCATCAGCCGTAAGCCCGCTCTCTTTTTCCAGGATACCGTTCCAATAGACTTGTTCGACAAGGACCTGTCCTCCCTGGCCGTCGTCTTTGGCTACAATCTTTCTCTCTATGAATCGCTCTCTCCCGGCAGCGGCGGTCACCCATGAGCCGACTAGTCCGAAAATGGGAAGCAGCCAGATCGACAGATATAACCCCAGCAGACCAATTGTCGCCAGTATCCGTGGCGGCCGGGCGCGCATCCGATCATAGACGTCGGTCACATGAGAAGCGAGTATCTTGGTACTTGCGATGGCCGGAAACTGCTCGCGGACCTTGTCGTAGATGGTTTTATAAACAGACACTGTCTCTGTTTCCTGTTCAGGGCCCTTATTCTCTGCCAGCAATTGTTCAAAGGCCGAGGCATCCGGCACGGGCGGTTGTTTCAAGTCGCGGGCGATACCGGCGATACGAAACGAAAACCGAACCGATGTCAGACTGAAAAAACCGAACAGAGCCAAAAACCACATCCCCAGCCCCAGTCCGATCAGAATCAGAATGACCGATGCAATCGCCCGAAAGGCCGCTTCCAGGTATCGATTCCGGCTGAAGAGCACCTCGTTGAAAAAACGGCCCCCATCCAAAGGGAAAAACGGCAGCAGGTTAAACAGGTTGATCAGCAGAAGGATCGTGGCGGTGTGCAGCACCCATTCCTGCTGTGTCCATCCATACACAACAAGCAGAATCGCTCCCAGCAGGATGCCCGGGCCGGGCCCCAGCAAGGAGACCAGAGCCTTTTTCCCACCGCCTACATCCGTGCTGCGTCCCTGTACGGCGGCTCCGAACATTGGGATAAAGAACATCTGCACGTTGCGATAACCGAACAGCCGCATCCCGGCGGCATGACCCATCTCATGCAGAAAGAGCACTCCAATCAAAAGAATTACATCGGGCAGACCGTTGTCCAGCAGGCCCATCTGGAAAAAGATGATAAGCGAGATGCCCAGGATGACCAGATTCTTCTGCCAGCTCCTTTTCTGAACCTTTTGATTCTCAACCTCCGAGAGCACCTCCTCCTCAAACGTCATCTTCGGTTCTGCCTGTTCCGGTTCTTCCGACAGCAGTTCTCCATCATCCAATTCCATCGTCGATTCCCTTTATCCCCCAAACCGTATAAATCATTAAAAGAATAATATACTTCATTTCAGGCCTTACAGGTCATCGCAAATTGAGATGACTTATACTGTCCGATTGCCATTCGGAATCGAAAAAAAGTATATGTCAGAAAGCCGAGAAATCCAACACTAAAAATCCTCCTTTGAGAGGAGCCAGGCTATACGATTGAGTATCGATGATTGATTATTTGAAAAAAAGAAGCTGATGAAAGTAACGAACACGTCGGTGGTCTCGTTTTTCCCTTTTCTTTTCAAGGCGGGCTTTACCGGTGAATCATGGCTACCTTACAAGTCGCTGTTCAGGACTCTCCGGTCACGAAAAAAGGGCTGACAGCAAGACGCTCTCAGCCCTTTAGAGTTTTGTGTTGGTGTATCGGATCAGGCTTATTTTCGCCGTCGCACCCAACCGACCAGGCCGCAACCCAGAGAGCCCAGAAGAATTGCACTGGGAGCCGGTACGGCAGGAGTCGTGGGAATCAAGTCGGCTCGTTCGGGAATCCAATACTGCGAGCGCGGCTCATATCCACCGTTCAGGCCGCCGTTGGTGATCGTGTATCGGCTGGTCCAGATCAGCGTTTCGCCGGAGAAGATAGCCCAGTCGATCGTGACATCTTTGTCGTCGTCGTTGAGGAAGTGGCTCTTCCACGACAGCGAGCCGGTTGACGGTCCGCCGAACGAGGCCAATGTCGGATCATCGATCAGCAGGGCCCAGCCCGTATGAGTGAAGTCCAGGGCGGCCGGGCTTTCATACACATCGCCCGCCGAGGAAATCTTGGCGCCGACCAGGTCAAACGCCGGAAGCCCGCTGGCATTCACCGGAAGCAGCCAACTGTTCTCTTCGATTAGATCGCCAAACGTCATTGTGAAATTGGCCAGGACCGGTGCACAGGCCAGGGCCACACAACCCAATAACAATACAATCTGTACGCTTTTCATCTCATCTCTCCTATATTCCCCTCAATTGACATAGTTTACAATACAAGCACGAATACGCTTATTATAGTCACTGACTATGAAAAATGAGGCGGTCAGTTTGGCAGAAAAGGCGGGATGAGACATTTTTTCGGGCCGTCTGTGTCGTTTGTAGGGATTATATCGGTTCGTGCGAGATGTATTGGAAATCCTTTTGTATTTTTCGTTTCGATTTTCCTTTTCCATTTGTCCGCACAGGGCAACTTGATAACAAGCGTATGACGCATCGGCCTTCAGGTCCGGCATCGGGGAGACCGACGGAAAAGCGTAAACAGGATCGATAATATGCGGCGGGAAAGGTCTGATGGGCCGGTGTGCGGCAGGCTGGAGAAAAAAAGATGTCTCTATCGGGCTGTCGGTTGCCGCGAGTGAAAATGTTTTGCATATTTTATTGGATTATCATGGGGGGTTAAGCGATGGATAAAACACGCGGTTTCTGGAAGCATGTAGACAATGGATTAATCTATGCTGTGGAAAGCACGATGGACGGGCAGATCCTCGGCGGGGTTGGACCGGTGCGTCCCAAGAGCCTGGGTGACCTGGACAGCTACACGTACGAGCCCAAGATCAAGCCCTGGCTGAAGATGGCGATGGAGCGGCATAAGCTGCAGCGTCTTGGCCCTGCGGTGTATTATCGGATCGCCACGGCCGAGAAAGAATGCTCCAATTGAGTTGATTGGGGAGTGCTAAAAACATTGTCATTTTCGTATCGGTCTTGACGCAAAGATCATTCCAAGTGCAGTGAGGAATCTGTTTCTAAACATAGGCAGATTCAAACACTACCAACCTTTCATCGCCCCAATCCTTTTGGATTACGGACTATCCCCATATTCGCCGGCGGATCCCGTCGCTTGCTTCGTCCGGTCGGATTGCACTTCTTTTCCCAGCCGCCATGAATCGACCTGGATGTATGTCGGATTGCCGTCCGGTTTTTCATTGCATCTTTCTCCGGCCGGCCCTGCATTACGGGAGGGGGGAAACCTTCCTTTATCGGACAATGTGTAAACCATTTCATTTCCCGATGGAGTCGGTTCGTTGGATTACCGATATGATGGCAGGTTTCCGGCCGCGGCGGTATGTCTGCAGGAATATAACCGGATGGATGCGAATCAAATGATCAAGCCAATTGTAAGGAATTCGGCAATGAAAAATACATTATTCTTTTGTGCGATTTTTCTAATGATTTCGTCGGCAGGCGCCTTTGCAAAAGCCAGGAACAACGAACAAAACGTTCGTCGCGGGGGAGCGGTACAGAAAGTGTCGATGCGGAACAGCGGCAACATGCAGCGAAAGGCCACACCGTCTGCACCGCAGCAAAGCAAAGAGCAAAATCAAGACCGGCAACATATACGCACCCGGAAACAGGAGACGCCGACGGTGCAACAGCAGAAAAACGATCTTCGGCAGGTCGAGCAGGTCCGTCAGCAAAAGCGAGACGAGATACAAACGCGTAAGCAAACGCAAACAGGCCGTAATCAAACTGGGAACGAGAACAAGCAGGCGGGGAAGGACAAAGGCAAATCGGTCGACGAAACCGCGCTCTCCAAAGCGAAGGGCGAGGTCGGACAAGCCAAACAGACAAGAAAAGAGGTCGAAACAAAAACAAGATCCGCAGAGAAAACCGAAGCGGGTAAAGCCGGGCCTCAACAGAAGGGCAAAGAGCAGGCTCGTAAAGAACAACAAAATGTCGGAAAAGAACACACGCAACAGAGGAAGGCCGTCGAAAAACAACTGGTTCACGAGCAGCAAAAGCATCTCCAGCGAAAGGCCCGTCTGGAACGGCTTCTGGAACTGGCAACAAAGAAGGGGGACGACAAGGCCGTTGCGCGTGTACGGACGCTGATAGGCAAGGAACAATCGAGGCTTAATAAGAAGGTTAAGCGAGTGGGTCAACAGATTATCAGCATGGGTGAAAAAGGCAAGGATGCAAAGGATGCGCCCCGACAGGGCAGAAACTGAACCGAAGCCGAATGGACAGGAACAGGAGCCGGATATGATACGATGGTTGATTTTGATATTGATGATAGCTGCTTTGTTTTGTACGGTCGCAGGCTGCTCCAAACAAGATCCGGTCTCGGACGAGTCCGAGGTAACCGTCAAGACCGAAGCGGAATACAAAGCCGAAGCCGAGCAGCAGATCACCGAGGAGAATATGGACGCCGAGCTGGACAAGCTGGAACAGGAGATCGAGACCGAATTAAAAGCGGAAGAGCAATAACCAGCCAGTCAATGCAGCGGAGGCGGTATCGTTCTGTCCATGCGATTCAATAGCAGAAAAGGATAAACAAGGTCGTTCCCCTGGCACATTCTATGATGGGCATGCAAACAGCCTGATTTCTCCAATCTGGAGAAGGAACGGTGAAATACCCCAGTTGGTCTATACCCGCCATCTCTTTATGTAGGTAATTTCCCCATCTTGGAAATAGGTAATTTTATGGATTGCATTCTGGGGATTGGTTGGTATAATGGTTCCGGTAAATTTAGGAAGCGCAAAAAGTGTGCGCTCTGAATTTTTGCGGAGCAGGGTTCGTGGAAAGATCCCAAAAAAAAACTCGCCGGGGAGCAGAGGGGAAAAAGTATGTCTACAGCAAGAGCATATCGAAAATGTTTTTTTTTCTCTCATCTTTGGAACACAATGATAGAATTTGCGTAATCAAAACGTTTTACGGGAATCTATTATTGCCGTGTGTATCCATGATTTTATTTTCCAGGCTGTGAATTCAGCCCGGCATTGTAACAGAAAAATACTATTTGTGAAAGGAGCGGAGAATGCGACATGAAACTAACCTTACTCGATTGAATGGGTATACTGGGATACTGGTCGTACTTGCAACGGCCGTTTTAATCATTCCGGTCTATGCCCAATGTCCTGAGCAGTGGCAGCCCGGAAACGGAATTCCCGGCCTTAGCGGCACTGTATATGCACTGATGCCGTGGGATCCGGACGGAGAAGGTCCACAGTCTGAGGTTTTGGTTGTCGGTGGCAACTTTACAATTGCAGGTGCCGAATACAGCAATCACGTTGCCGTCTGGAATGGGACTTCATGGCAGACGCTAGGCGGCGCATTCAATAACGATGTTTATGCTTTAACGCTCTATAACGGCGAATTGATTGTCGGGGGGGCCTTCACTACCGCCGATGATATTACGGTCAACCGCATTGCCCGATGGGATGGTGCCCGCTGGCAACCTTTAGGCAGTGGGATGAATAGCTACGTATATGCCTTGACTGTGCATCTCGGTCGGCTGGTTGCCGGTGGTCCGTTTACAACGGCCGGCGGCGCCGCAGCCAGCCACATCGCTCGATGGGACGGCAATTCCTGGCAACCTTTGGGCAGTGGTGTCAATAATGATGTTAACGCCTTGACCTTGTTCGATGGTCAGTTGGTTGTTGGTGGCAGCTTTACAACAGCCGGGGGTAGCGAGGCAAATCGTATTGCACGATGGAACGGTTTCGCCTGGGATACGTTTGGCAATGGATTTAACAGTACAGTGTATGCTCTACTCCTATATGAAGACGAATTAATCGCCGGAGGATCGTTCTCCACTGCCGAAGGCACTGCCATACGCCGCATTGCAAAGTGGGACGGTGCTTCCTGGCAAAATGTGGGCGGAGGCGGAAATACAAACAGTACTGTCTGGTCATTGACGATCTTTGACGGGGAACTGATTGCCGGCGGTGACTTTACAAGAATGGATGATGTTATCGTCGATCGCCTTGCTGGTTGGAATGGTGTAAGCTGGGGGCCAGTGGGCGAATCCGGAACCAATAATACAGTCCGTGCTATGGCGGCTTACCAGGGTCAGTTGATTATCGCTGGACAGTTTACAACAGTCGACGCTCTATCGATGAATTATATCGCAGCATGGGACGAATCCGATTGGCAACCGCTTGGTTCGGGATTCTTGTATGAGAGCACAAATGCGAATGTCAATGAGGTTGCCGTCTACAATGGAGACTTGATTGCCGGTGGTAACTTTAGCGCATGGGGATCGGATCTGGCTCATTACATAGCGCGTTGGGACGGCGCCCTGTGGCAGCCTATGGGCACTGAAATTAATGGGCAGGTCAACGCCCTGATCCTGTATAATGACGAGTTAATTGCCGGCAGTTCCGGAAGTGGTGGCGTCCATCGCTGGAATGGCACAGCCTGGCAAATTCTAGGCGGTGGGACCGAGGCTCCCGTCCATTCGTTGGCTGTCTACAACGGTGAATTAATTGCTGGTGGACAATTCTTCAGTGCGGGCGGCGGATTGGCCGAGCAGATCGCCCGCTGGAATGGTTCAACGTGGCAGCCGGTGGGAACCGGAGCAAACAATATTGTTCGCGACTTGGTTGTGTATGACGGCGAACTGATTGCAGGTGGGGATTTCACGGCAGTCAGCGGAGTAACGGCCAGTCACATCGCCCGGTGGAATGGGACCTCATGGCAGTCCTTGGGCAGTGGTCTTAATGATACGGTATATGCACTGGCCGTATACAATGGAGATCTGATCGCAGCCGGAGAATTTACTACTGCCGGCGGTTACTCGGCCAGCTATGTAGCTCGCTGGGATGGCGAATCCTGGTGGCCTATGCAGAGCGGGGTCAATAGTTATGTGTACGATCTGGCCGTCGTGAACGATCGGCTGGTAGCCGGTGGTCGTTTTTCCAGTGCCGGTGGGACCACGGCCTCCAATATCGCAGGCTGGGACGGCTCCGTCTGGCAGCCAATGGGAAGTGGAATAAACAACTGGGTCTATGCCCTGGGAAGCCACAATAGCCAGGTGATTGCGGGTGGACGATTCTATGAAGCCGGTGGAAAAATCTCAGTCTATCTGGCGCGATTCGGTGCAGCCCAGGTTGGAGACCTGAACTGTGACGGCTGGGTTAATCTGCTTGACCTGGAAATTATTGCTCATAACTGGCTTGGAAATCTGTAACCTGGTAAATGTGACAAGCGTTTTTTACGCATAGACAAGGGAAGACGGTTGCTCCGAGCGAGGCGCGGGAACAATGCCCGTTGCCTCGCCGGGGTGATCGATTTTGAATCGATTTCTAATTGATCCGGTCTCATTCGCCGGCAGTCTTTCCAAAAAGAGGATTTTCACTTCCTGACGCCATGGTTGTATAGGGTGTTTTGACGTCGTCAAGGCAAGATATGGGCGGTCGTTTTCTCCAATCTTTTTTTCTGAAAGGGGAGTTGCTTTTCTCAAACCGATTTGTTTAATCCCGTAATTCTGGAGGAATTCCGTATTTTAGTGCTTGACAATTTTCCGCAAACGGATATATTAACTCAATGAGATGGGATCGGTGAAAAGGAATCCCCCGTTTTTTTGTCGGAGATGGTGCAAACAGCGGATGTTTGCATTGTAATACGAAGAGTTTGGTGATTATTTGGAGGTGAGTAATGAGAAACAAACTGGTTTTCTTTTCTGTGTTGTTTGGCCTGATTTCTATGGCCGGGGCCGCCCCAACCTATGTCGGAGACGTACAGGGCGTTTTCTCTGTCGTTGCCACTCCGAACCAGACCGGATTGGCGACATGGACGCATTCAAATCCCTTTGATTTGATCGGGGATTATGAAGCTGTGTTGGCCAATGGCGGCATCCTCGGCGCCGGTTTGGAACTGGTTTTCGCCGAGCCGTTATGGGAATGGCTCGAGTGCAACAACGATCTGGTTGTGACCGTTACGGACAAGTACGGCAACGATCATACGGAATCATTCTCCGTTGACGTGGTTGGTTGTGGATCTATCGATCTGGAACCCGATTGGCTGGATGGTGTGCCCGTGGAAGCCAGCCTGGAGTTTTCACGTGACAGTCGTTTACAGGAAATCCTGGATGGTTATACCGACACTGTCTTTGTAACATCGACACTGGTGGTTTGTTATGATGACGCCAGCTTTCCCCCGTCGACTGTTCCGGCTCCCGGAGCACTGCTGCTGGGAGGAGTGGGTACGGTTTTGACCGGCTGGCTGCGGCGCAGGCGAACTCTCTAATTCAATTGGTTCTATAAAGACTGATAAAAGCCGTGAGCGATTTGGCTCACGGCTTTTTTTTATCGGGTCTATACTATCGGGATTATAACGATAATTTGGAATGTATGTACTGAAACAACTCGGCGGGAGAAAAAAGATGCATTTCAAATTATAAAGGTTAGCTCTGCGCTTGAGACCCATTGTGCGATTCTGGTATAATACTGAAACGTAAAGTCTGGTAGGAGTTACCTGTTGAAAGATTGATCGAACTGGTTTTGTGAGGAGAGTACGATGAAATATATCCCGTTATGTGTCCTATTCCTGACCTTCACAGCACTGCCTGTGTACGCCATCGTTGCCTGTGAGGATGTTGAAAATTACAGCTTTGAACTTCCGGGTACAGAAAAACTAACGAACTGGGAAAATGTACCCGGCTGGAGCAGCGATACCGTGGCTGTCGATTCCGGTGTGGAATCGGATTGGCCCGGATCCACAACAGGCGACTGGGCGGGATTCCTGTATAACGGCGATCCTTCCGTCTGGCAGTTGACTCCCATTGTGATCGAAGCCGGCAAGCTGTATGATTTGTCGCTGGATGCGCGCAACAATTGGTCCGAACCCGGCGCTGCAGACCTGTTGGTGTCGCTGTATTACGACAATGCCGGTGTGCGAACGACCGTGGCTTCGCAAACCTTTAATCTGGCCGGCGAATGGGAGCCGTTGAGTCTTTCATTCCAGGCGGACAGCGCTGCAGAGTCAATCGGAAGTCAGCTTGGTATTGAGCTGCAGAATGTAACCAGCCCAGGTGGATCCTGGCTGGGTATCGATTCGGTCTGCATTGCGACGATTCCGGAACCAATGACCGTGGCGCTGTTGGGCTTGGGTTCATTGTTCCTGCGACGACGCAAATAACCAAATCCGACCTATATAAAGATCTTGAAAAAGACATCCTTTGCTGGGATGTCTTTTTTTTATGTAGTATGCGAAAACAGTCCGATTAAAGAAGGCTTTTTTGCCGCTATTTGCAGGTTTTCTCTCCATTTCGCACAAGATCGAACATTCGACGTAGAAACAGAGGATCAGCATGAAAAATACGTTTTCTCCCCTCCGGGAAGGGGTTTGCTTTCGGGCGCCCCTTCCTTTTACTTAGCGCGTTTTCATGTTTTTTCGCACCCTGGAAAACGACTTGCATCCTGTCGGCTTATACGCTAGCATAGGAAGTGGATCCAGTTTGGAACAGGACACCTTCACCAGTGAAGGGAGGTGATTCATGTCGCAAGAACGAGTCGTATATACGGGGAAATGGCTCTTCGGATCACTCCATTATGTTTTGCGGGATCTGGCTCGAAGCATAGCATTCGGATTGCTGATTTTACTGAGTTTTGTATTTCTTTTTGGGATTCCGTGGGCGATCTGTGTAACGACGCGGGGAGCCGGGGGGATGGGATTATCCAGTGCTGGAGATGGTTCATTCGGTGGGGCTGGATTGGGATTGTTGTTTATAGGATTTCCCCTGTGTGTCTTCTGCTGGTGGGCGGCGTTGGAAGTAGCCGACGACCGCCACTGGGACTATCCCATAATCCCTACGATCTGGGATGATTATGAGTCCCGTTGGATTCATAGTACGATAGCCTTCGCCCAGTATCTCGAATCCCGCGGCGAGCAGATCCATGTTTCACTGGTTCGTCATAATGATCCGCGAGCCGCAGCCCATTCCATGATCGAACATCTCGATGAGAAAACCCTCCGCTTGTACCTGTCTTTGCTGTCGGCAATGCATGCCGAAATCCTGTCAACAACCATGCGAAAGTCAGCGTCCAGAGTCCTGGACAAACCCAAACAATAATCGCTTCCTGTTTCCGCTATTACAGATCCATGACCAGGTTGAACAGGTCAGTCAGCAACGAGGGCATACGGTTTCCGCCGATAATCAACGATGCTGACGGATACATATTCCAGCCCTGTGGCTTGCCGTTTTATTGACTGCGTACAAACGATACAGGTGTTACAAACAGACTCGAAAATCTGGTCTCTGTCTGCAAAACGAGCAATTTATTCGGAAAAGGAAACACTCTTTTGGGTATAATACAAACTCATGGCTGAATGGGGTTATTATTGAGGGTCTTACAGGAGGGACCCTTTGGGTGTGTGATACGGATCGATTGTACGAAGATAGTATAGTCGTGTTGTAAGTCTTGTTTTTGGAGAGATACGTGATGAAAAAAGCAACTGTGGCATTGCTTCTACTGAGCCTGACAGGATCGTTGTTTGCGGGGTTTACTCCGACCGGATCAAGCGGGGAAACCAGCACACTGGCCATCATTCGGCACTTGTACGGAAATGAGATAGCCGGAGACAATTGGTGCGGACTGTCGTACAGCAACGGAACTATCACCGCAACCCGCGTACAGGATTACGTGGATAACGGCCAAGCGGGGGACCCGCTGTATCTATTGTCCGAGACGATCGGAGCGAATATGACCGATCAGGCCTGGACCGACGGTACGGCGGTTGTCAATGCTCTTGCTCGGTTTGCCGGGTATGAACAGCGGTTTGGATTCGACCAGGGCGACGGATACGTCGAGGTGATTAATGTGGGAAGTCAGCAGGGCTGGCTGAATATCACTTCTGATGTGGTTGATTTCGGCACGGACCGTCCGTGGGAATGGATCCGTCGGGGTTCTGGACGCACATGGCATTCCCAGGAAGGCCTCAACAGTGACGGATTGGATCATCTGATCACGTACTCAGTCACCGGCATGGACGACGGATTTTCTCGCTGGTTGCTGTGCTGGGACGACCAGGCCGGCGGCGGGGACCGTGATTTTAACGATCTGGTGCTGGAAGTTAAGGCGTCTATGCCGCCGTCGATGGTAGTCCCGGCGCCGGGAGCGCTGCTGCTGGGAAGCATTGGAATGAGTTTGGTTGGGTATCTGCGGCGTCGCAGAACATTATAAGTCAAAACGAAAACCAAGGAAACGAACCATAAGTTACGTAACAAGTTTGGAGGGTATGAAATGAAGAAAGTGTTACTGTTAAGTGTGTTGGCAGCATTGATCGCCTCGCCGGCTATGGCGGCGATGACCGTAGTTCTGACCGGCTGGTCCAGCGATGGCGAGCCGTTGCGGTTCCCGGGTGTCCAGGCAACGCCTCTGGCGGGTGAATGGGACGACTATGGGATCACCGGTCCGTTCACGACCTACTGTGTTGAAGGCGGCCAGGTCGTCAATCGGACCTATTATCCGCATCGCACATATTACGCCACGATCGACGATATTGTCATGTTCGGCGGATCGAATGACTATTTGAAGCAGACGACGAAGCAACTGTATGTCTCGTATCTGAATCTGGATCTGAGCGGCATGACCGGAAATGAAATCGAAGTGATTCAGAACCAGTATCAGAATGCGATCTGGGCTTCGGAAGGGTCTTATGCGTTTGATACAAGCCTGATTTTGGACGATGCAGGCTGGGAACGTGTTCGTGTTATGAATCTGTGGGACCCGAGCAACACCATCGTAGGCCAGGACGGACAGATCAAGGTCTACGGCGGCGATGCACAATCGCAGTTGGTCCAGGTCGTTCCGGCTCCGGGCGCCCTTCTGCTGGGCAGCATGGGGATGGGACTGGTTGGCTGGCTCCGAAGACGCCGGGCTCTGTAATAGCACATTGAGGGTGATGATAAGAGGCTGCAAGGATTTCAGACTTGCAGCCTTTTTTCTTGCGCAGATATGAGCGAAAAGAGGGATTTTTCCCTTCAGAAGGGAAGATCCGGCATGATTTTCTTGAAAATTTGTAACGTTATGGTATACTGTGCGTCTAGTATGGTGGAGGGCGCAGAATGAGTATGCGCCGCGTGGACGGAGGTGAAAGGTGTGTTTCCTCTGTAAGACTAGAGTCCAGGAGGGTTTACGATGAAGTTTCAAATCCGGATATCTGTATTGGTGCTTCTGTGCGCGGCCGGAGTGTCGCTGGGATCGCTGGAGACGATTCAAATTGATTTTATCCCCTGTTATGCACCCAATCCGCAGGGCGCCGGCTATGATCAATACTGGCAGAATGCCCAGTACGCGGTCCTGAACGGGCTGGATTCGTATGGAGAGGGGTTTTCCGGATTTGCTCCGATTTCCTCCGTTACAGGTGTGCAATCCTATGTAACCAGCTATGAGAGTTTCAATGGCGCTGAGACCGCAGGAGAATATGGCGGAAGGGCGAGCTGGGTGTTTCACATTTATGATACCGAAGGAGCGGCGATATCGATAGAGAACCTGACGGCCAAGGAATTCTTTGACGATCTGGGCGGAGTGACGCATTCGAGCTATGGCGGCGCCCTGGCGATAACCGGCTATGATGAAGACCGCCTGGTCGGCATCGACGCGGCCGGTTCGACTACCACCGATGCCCAGGCTGAGATCTTCGGTATCCTCGGAATCGCGGGCAACGGCTGGCTGCATTTCCTCCTGCCGGAGGATGAAGGATACGACCAGCGATTCGACCTGCTGGCCTCTCTGGGCGCCGATGTCGAGGCGGAGCAGAGTCTGTGGGGATTCTCACTGGTATATGACGGCGCGACCTTCTCGGCACAAGATATCGCCGTGATCCCCGAGCCGATGACCTGGCTGCTGCTCGGCGTCGGCTGTACTCTGATGCGTCGGAGCGGACGTAAAAAACAGTAACATGTCACGGTTTTGTCTCGTTTGTCTCGGGCGCAGATACACTCACAGGGAATTGAGCGTTTCGATGGCCCGGGCGATGGCGTGACGTCGTTTCTCGATGGGGGCGGGCGTCGTCGTAAAGTGCGTCAGGTCCGTCGTGATGTTTTGGGGTACTTCCAACAGGGCCGAATATGCCTCATATCGGGCTCGGTCAAGCTTGTTTTTCCTGTCCGCCAGCAGCCGCTTCAGGATGACGTGGTATTCATAATCTTCGATCCCGTCGCGCAGCATCTCCCAGCGGATGGAATCGACAGGCCCTTCCAGGACAGGTTCTGTCGCGGGAGTTGCGGCCGCTTCGGGAGGATAGATGAATCGGCCGTCTCCGTTGCCCCAGGGCATCCTGACGCCGGGGTCAACACCATACCCGCTCACCCAGCACATCGGATCTTCGTAGGGATTCTGCGGCTTGTCCGGGTATGCTGTCGAGCTGCTCCAGTAATTGACCTGCCAGACGAGGATTCCCTCGATGTTCCACTTCCAGGCCTGCCAGAGCCAGACACGCAGCTCTGTGCCGGGGTGATCGACGAATTCCGTACAATACGGCGCTTTGGGCACGGTGCAGATATACCACCAGAATCGATCCCCCTTGTCTCGTCGTGCTTCGGCGACGGTATGATCATAATGATTCGGCATGCCACAATAGATATTGGGGCCGTCGAAGAGAGCGGGTTCGGCCTGTTCGGTGATCATACGGTCGATGGCGGGGCAGGCGTGTTTCAATTTGTCAAAGCCGTGTTTTACAAAGGCGTATTGGTCTTCGCTGGGTTCGTCGAACCAATAGATGTATGCCTTGTCCAGCCAGCCTTTTTCGGCCAGGTGATTCTGCAACTGTTTGCAGTACGATTCAAACAGCAGGGAGTGTTCTGGGTCGTTTTCGGTAAAGCCCAGCAGGCTCGGCTGCGACAGGGCAAAATAGCTTCCCCCTCCCATGCCCGGGATGGAAACCCGGAATGAATTAAAATGATACGTCTCGAAAGCGCGGGTTATAGCCTTGTCCCAATTCGTGAAGTCGAATTTAGGCGTAAGCTGATCAACGGGCAGGACAAGATCGGTGCGAGTAGGTGTTTCGAAGTCGCCGTTTTTGAGAAGTTCCTCGTTTGTTTCCGGATTGGTAATGGAAATATCGTCGAGCCAGACCAGGCCGATCTTCTCGCCGTGTTCCGTTCGCTGCGTGGCCGAAGCCGAGATGCGAATATAGCGCGCTCCCTTGGGAAAGTCCTGGACGGTTTCATCCAGCTTGCGCCAGGTTCCATTTCCCTGGACGGTGATGTTTGGAGAAAAGGGGATCTTTTGTCGGTCTTCGGTAAAGTACTCCGGCGAGACGTCGAAGCGATGGCCGGTGACGGCAGTGCGATACCAGCATCGGAAACGAAGGCCGGATGCGGGAATTTCGATCAGCGGTTGATAGGTTGCGACGATATCTTTGCCGGGATCGTCGTCATAGAGCAGCATGGCCGCCTTTCCGGAATGAGATTCGTTGTCCACGATCCGCAGATTGGTCCAGTCGGCCGGTTGCGACGGCGGAGGAGAAACCTTCGGCCAGGTCACGGAAAACGGATCCAGAGGAGCGGGATCGTATGGCGAGATGTGATGTGCCGAGAAGTTGGCCCAATAACGCTCCAGCACGGTTCGTTTGTCTTTTGCGTCCTTTATGTTCTGGTATTGCCAGACGGTACCGGGGCTGAATCCGAAAGCGGTGGTGCAGGTCATTCGATCCGGCAGTGAAAAATCGTAGATGTGTACTGTGATCGGGATTCTTGCGGAATATTCCTTTGCGATGAGGCGAATGTAGCCGTGATACGATCCGGCTTTGGCATCGGCAGGCGCTGTCACACGGATCCATATCGGCTGATTTTTGTCGGCTGCGATGGACATGGATTTTATCAGGGGCGGCAGCGGATCGGGCCATATCCCTGTTTCGGCGCCGGCATCGCTGGGCAGGGCGGTTGTAACGTAACGCACTCGGAGCAGATCGAAACAGGAGGCGGGAAGCACTGCGTTGTCCGGGCCGATCAGGTCTTCCATTTCGGCGGTAAAATCGCTCCGGTCTTCCGCAGGGCGGATAACGAGCTGGGCGGCTTCCGATTCCTTGCGGGCCGTACGAATCAGGATAGTCTTACCCTGCCGGGAGGGAATTTCGTCGTCAGGTTTGATTTTCCATCCGGAGGAAGTCCACCATAACGCAACCTGTTTATCCGATTGCGGAAGGGCAGCTCCTTCGGGTGAATTCGGCCGGGCATGAAGGGGCAGTACAAAGAGAGTGACCAGTATCAATACACAACAGGATTTCATTCGACGGACCTCCAGCAAAGGTTTAACTTTATCCGGTTATACGCACATGTGTGGGATTTGGTTACAGCTTATTCCGGATTAAATACGGCATGCCAAAGAAGGTTTTCTATGAGAGACTGGCGACCGGTGGCCGGCCGCTCATCATTGTCCCTGAAGAAAGGGGTTGTGCCGCTTTTCATTACCGATAGACGTGACCGGCCCGTGTCCGTTGTAGACCGTGGTCTCATTGGGCAGCGTGAGCAGGCGGGTACAGATGCTGTCGAGCAGTTGCCGCAGATTGCCGCCGGGAAAATCGGTTCGTCCGATGCTGCCGGCAAAGAGCGTGTCGCCGACAAAGACCAGGTTCCGGTCTGGGCAGTAGAAGCTGACGCCCCCGGGTGTGTGGCCGGGCGTGTGCAGGACGTGGAAGGTGATACCCGCATAGGTGATGGGTCCTTCGGCATCGATCAGTACATCCGGCGGATCCAGCGTGATCGGCATACCGAGCATCCCCGAGACATTGGCCATCGGGTCAGTAAACATGACGGCATCTTTTTTATGGATGACCACTTCGATGTCGGGATAGTGCTCCCGCAAAAGGCCCACACCCTCGATATGGTCGGCGTGACCGTGGGTGAGCAGGACGGCGACGGGCTTGAGCCGGTGGGCCTGCAGGAACTCGAGCAGGGGCTCGGAGCCGAGACCGGTGTCGATGATGACGCAGGTCTTGGTCTCTTCGTCGGCGCGCACGCAAAAGCTGTTGGTCTGAAACTCGCCCAGGGCGAATGTATCGATCTTCATGTTCCGCATCCCTAAAAAGGCCGGGATTGTAACAGGAGCGCATACAAGAAGAAAGGAAAAAGCGAAATGGCGATGCAGAATTCAATTATTTTTCATATCCGCATAAGTTCGACGCAACCCAGGCCGTCCTACTGGGGCTGGAAGCCTTTAAATATCCCGGTTCCGAAGATCAGGACAATAATCAATGCGAGACCTCCGAATATAAGAAGGCTTATAACAAACTGTACGAGCCAGACGAGGAACGCTTTGCCAAAGCCGATTTTGTTGCCGTCTCTATCCCGCAACATTGCTTCATAGATGACGATTGTGACATATGTCGTCAGCAAGCCGGTTAATACACGGATCACAATGCTGGGTTCAGTTCCAAGAATCAGCAGGGATAAGCCGCGGACGACGAGTTGTATCAAACCCCCTGCCAGCATCGAAATAAAGGAGGTATTGTATGCTTTACCATAAGACGGTTTGGATTTGGTGACCAGCTTCATGCCCAACTGAAGGAAGAGAGCTATAATCAGTGACATGATACCCGCTGCCAGAATAGCTCCGACCACCTGACCGATAAATTTTGCGAACATGACGATTCCTTTCCTTACCTCACTCGGCGATGAGTACTGTTCTTTTCCTCGTTTATATGCAGGGTAGTATTCATGCCACCTCCGGAATCACAATCCGTTTTCGGCACTTGGGACATTTGCCCGTACGTCCGGCAAACTTCTTCGGCATCTTGATCTTCTGCCCGCAGGGGCAATAAAAGCGAATCCAGTCGTCTGATTGGGCCGTGTTGTTAATATGCGTGGTCGGTACGGATGGCGGTTTCTCCCTCGATATCGTGACGGATCCTTCTGATGGTGCAATGGCAATGTCTTCACGAACCTTTGTCTGCGGCGGCGCTGCAAAGGAATCATCCCTCTGCTGCCGCATCTGTTCGACGACCAGCATTGCATCCATTGTATCGTATCGCTGAATCGGTTCGGCGGGCTTTCCGATTTGCGAGAAGATCTGCAACAACGATTCTTCATCGCGATCCATCACAACCACCTTGGTCAACAAAAGCACAATCGCAATGGTTACCCCCGCCGCAAAGCCTCCGATGTGCGCCCAGTATCCTACCCCTGTTCCACCGAGCAGTACACCGACAATATCAAATACAAGCCACAGCAGGATCATCCAGTAACCTGATACACTGAATGTTCCACTTGCCCAGATTGCAAAACAGTAAATACAACTGATGTCATTGGTCGGATAAAAAATCAGGTACATTCCCACCAGACCGTTAATCGCTCCGCTGGCACCGACTGCAGGATTACCATTGAACACTAGATGTGTCATCGCCGCAAACAATCCAAGAAACAGATAGATCGGGAAAAACATCAAATGACCGAGTTTCTGGTTGATCGCGTTGCCGAACAGCCATAGAAAGATCGCATTGCCTATAATATGAAAGATCCCTCCATGTATCCACATGTGTCCAATCAGCCCTCGCAGACCCCAGCCATCCAGCACATACGGTTCGAACGGCGACTCGGCCCCTTCCAGAGCCGCTTCAGTATTGCTGAAGACCCACCCCAATTGCAGAATAAAGACCAGAACAATCGAGCCCACAAGCAGCCAGTTGACGATCGGCCGCCGTGCAAAGGCCAGATCCAGTTCGTACGGTATCAGCAGCATGACAAACTCCTCATCCTTTCAGGATGCTCCAGGTTCTCCTTTGTGACACGCCCTGTTGAAAAAAGTGCTCCATCCTCATTTTTAATACTCTTTTGTGTCTTCCATTATACAAACATTTTGCAGAAATTCCAGCGATTTTCCTCTCTACAGGTGTTCGGTTTGGGTTGATAATCTATAGCATTCAGGTATGTTTTTTCTTTCACACTTCTACCCGCCCTGCTACACTGCCGCCATGTCCAAGCGGCTGGTAAAATGGGTGGGTTCGGCTCGCAGGAAGATCGCGACGTTCGCGGCGGGTCTGCTGTTTGCCATGTTGTGTTTTGTCGCTCTCAACTGGGCCATGGGTCCGGTCTCGACCAACGAATACTGCGGCTCGGCCTGTCACGAGATGAACACCAGCTATCAGACGTGGGAGCTGTCCGGGCACGGCGCCAACATCCACGGTGTCACCGTTGACTGCATCGATTGTCACCTGCCCCCGCATGAGCAATACTTCCGTCACGTTACAGCCAAGGCCTATGCCGGCGCCAAGGACCTGTATAAGCATCACTTCGGACCCGACTACGACCGCGAGACCATCCGGCAGAAAGTTATGGAACACATGCAGAACAAGACGTGTGTGCACTGTCATGATAACCTGACCGCACTGCCCGGCACGTCCGCGGCCCGGTTGGCACACATGGCCGCCGTCGAAGCGCCTCAGGCCGAAGAAAACAAATGCGTCACCTGCCACGAAAACGCAGGACACGAACGGGAAAAGAAACTTTTCTCGCCATGAGCCAGAAACAAAGAGGAAAGGGGATAGTTATGAAACCGTATTCGATCATTGCCGGCCTTTTCAGTATCGTTTTCGTCGGTTCTACTTTCGCCCAGGAAATCGACACAACCAAGCTCAAATCCTATCGTATCGAACGACACCTCTCGGCCGAGGCCAAGGCCTGCATTGATTGCCATGCGACCGAGAATCCCGGCATCGTCGCCGACTGGGCCGACAGCCGACACGCGCATATCAACGTAACCTGCTACGACTGTCATACGGCAAGCAAGGCCGATCCGGATATCAGCACAGCGCATCTTAAACACGCCCAGACGCCAATCAGTGTCATTGTCTCGCCGAAGGACTGCTCGCGTTGTCATCCCGCCGAGGCCGCCGAATACGCCAGGAGCAAGCACGCCAACACCCTGGAGGTCATCTGGAAGATCGATCCCTGGTTGAACCATGGCATGAACAACGACCTCGAGCGGGCTACAGGTTGTTATCATTGCCACGGCAGCATTGTGGAAAAAGGCGAGGACGGACGCTTCACCACCGAGACCTGGCCCAACGTCGGCGTGGGACGTCTCAATCCGGATGGTTCGTTCGGTTCCTGTTCGAGCTGTCATACGCGGCACCGCTTTTCCATGGTCGAAGCGAGAAAACCCGAGGCCTGCGATCAATGCCACCTGGGCCCGGATCATCCGCAGATCGAGATCTATGAAGAATCCAAGCACGGCACGATCTATCACGCCGAGGGGCACGAGTGGAAGTGGGATTCGGCCCCGGGCACCTGGGCGGCAGGTGTCGATTACCGCGCTCCCACCTGCTCGGTCTGTCACATGTCCTCGGTCAACGGCGTACTCGGCACGCATGATGTCACCGAGCGGCTCGCCTGGGAAACGCAGGCGCCCCTCACCGTCCGTCCCAGCGAATTTAAGGCCTTCCCCGCGAGCACCGACTGGAAGGTCGAACGCGAGAAGATGAAGAAAATCTGCCTGGCCTGTCATTCTCCGGTCTGGACAGATGGGCACTTCGACCATCTCGACAAGGCCGTGGCCAACTATAACGATAACTATTACAAGCCCGTCAAGGCCCTGGTCGATGAGCTGTACGAAAAGAAGCTGCTGGATAACACGAAAAATCTCGACGAGAGGATTGAGGTCGAGATGTACGAGCTGTGGCATCATGAAGGCCGGCGCGCCCGCTTCGGTGCGGCCATGATGGCGCCGGACTATGCCTGGTGGCACGGTTTTTATGAGCTCAAGAAACGGGCGATGGAGATCGAAGAGATGGTTGAAGAGGTCAAGGCGTCCGGTAAGCTTGCCAGGAAGCATGACGTTCGCGGTACCGGAGGCGACACCGCTAAGCCGGACTTCATGAAGTAACAAACCGTATTCTTGTTCTGCGTGCCGGGTGCCATGCCCGCGCTTGCGTAAAAAAGTTGGACAGGTACAACCATCCTGAAGGATGAACGTACCAGTCCCTCTTTTTTTATTGGGAACTTAATGCTGGACTGTTGTGTCATAGCGTACACCGTCGGGAACCGGTACGGGCACGGCGACGGTCACACCGTGGTCGCCTTCGGTGATGCGGGACGAATCGACCGCGACAAATGCGGTGTAAGCACTCATCAGGTTATACTCCAGCGCGGTCTGCTTGATCGTCTCAGGAAGGTCCGGATCCGAATTGTACATGTGCTGCATGGCGAGCACCTCGATCTTCTTGCGTGCCCAGACGGCCGCGATTCCTTCATGCATTGCATTGGGCCGGCCCGGATCGACGGGAATCGTGATATCATGCATCTGCCCTCCGACGCGACCGGTTACGGTAATCTCTGTCGGTGCATTGCCTTGAAAGCGCCCGGTCAGGATGATCGGCCTGCCGACAAACAGATCGGGTACTTTGGCAGGAAACAGATCCGCAACGGCCATAGCGCCGAATTGGATATCGATGTCGGTCATGGCGGGGTGGCTGATCCGATCATAAAACAGATCGACTGCCGTGGTGCTGTCGTCGTTGAGACCGATGTAGGCGACTGCGCCCTTGCCCAGCTTGGCCATCCGGTCCAGCAGGAAACGATTGACACTGCTGCCCACGCCGAAGCTGAAGATGCGGCTGTTGCCGAGCTTTTCCTGTACGGCCGCCAGGATCTGGGCTTCGTTGCCGATAAAGCCGTCGGTCATGAAGCTGACCAGCCGGAAGCGCTTCGGATCGTGCGGGAAGTCCAGTGCCGCCTTGATCCCTTCGATCATCATCGTACCGCCGCCGCCCTTGAGTGAATCCACATAGGCCAGGGCCTTGCGGAGATTCTCTTCCGTGACCTCGAGCGGCTTTGGTCCGAGCTGGGAAGCGTCGTTGGAAAACCGGATCACCTGGAACGAGTCGCCCGGTTCGAGCTTGCGCAGGGCCCGTCGGATCGCGTCCTTGGCCTTGGCGATGGGCTTGCCGTTCATTGAGCCGGAACAATCCAGCACGAAGATCATCTCCATCGGCGACCGCCTGACCTGCCGCAGGCTTTCGGGCGGATAAAGCATCAGCGTGAAGTAGCCTCCGTTCTTGTCGCGGTGCGTCATCAGGGCGCTCTTGACGCGATCTCCGGCGACCTTGTAGCGCAGCACGAAGTCCTTGTTGGGGATATTATCCAGCGGCGCGATGGAGACGGTCATCTTCTCCCGGTCGTCCTGCTGCTTGCGGATGGCATGGCTGGTGCATTCGATCTGCTCGATCTCTACACCGGCATCGATCCGGACTGACAGAGCAATATCGTGTCCGCTGCGCGTACCGGGCTTGAGGTATTGCACTTCGGTCTTTTGTCCGCTGATTCCGGCTTTGCCGTGTGCGACTGCTCCAACGCCTTCGGTGGATCCGGGCGGGTTGAATCGCGGGCCGACGACCATCGGAAAGACAAACTCGTACCAGCCGTCTACATAGCCCAGCGTGTTAAAGTACTGGATATCCACGTCGATCTGTTTGCCCGGCTCGATATTGGCGACCTTCTGCGTGAAGATGTTAGGCCGCTCCTGGGTCAGCAGCGAGGCAACGTGGCCCTGCCTTCGTGCTTGCTGGTAGATCTGCTCGGCCTCCTTGCGTTCGCGGATAATCCCGCGGATCGTCCGGTCGCCGATGGTCATCAGAAAGTCGTTGACCGCCGCGTTCTGCGGCAGCGGAAAGACATAGACCGCTTCGATCTTCTCATCGTACGGATTATGGAACTGTTGCGTGACATGAACTGTTGCGATATAGCCGGCGATGGAGCCGTTTACATCGGTATGCTTCAGGGGCAGGGGAAGCTCCTTCTCTTCGTCGGGCAGTTTGACCAGCATGGCCCCGCAGCCGGGGCGGTCCTCGTCGGGAGCGGAAGGTGTAACTTCCGGTTTGGCGATCACCCAGACTTCATCGATGTGGACATAGCCCAGGTCCGCTGGCAACTGGCCTGGTGCAGCAGTGGTACGGTACGAGAACATCCTGCCAAGAACCATCGGCTTTTTGGCCAGTGTAGGCACACGCCCATCCGTACCCAAAGCGTAATTGTTCATTCTAAGCTGAGATTCGCTATCATAGAAGGTTCCAGGAGGGAGTTCTTTCCAATACTCCGGGTATTGCATTTCAGGTTTGCCTGTTCCGTCTGCCATAATTGGAGCAAAGGTAGTACTCTCTGGGAATTGCCCGAGTTTCTCTTTCAATGCTGGAGAACTGGAAAGTATTGTTCCCGGTGGGAGTATTGTTTCCGGCTTTGTGGTCGTCTCAGCGAGTTCCGTTTCGGCAAGTTCCTCGGTTTCTGTCGGTGGTGTGGTGGATTGCGTTTCAAGTTGGGACGTGAAGAATTGTCCGTCGCTGCAGCTCCAGAGTGCGACAAAGAGAGCCGTCATGCATGTCAGACCAATCGCGATACGAAGGATACGTAGGGTTTTCACTTCGATTCTCCTTTCTGCAGGGTGATCGTGGCGTCAATCGGTTCTCCATCGATATCCGAGGCGACCGTGAGGTTCAATTCGAATTCCGGCTGGATGGTTCCGGTGATCTGCAAGTGGATCGTGGCGATGCGGGTTGCCTGGGTGGGCAGATCCTTGTCGGTGCTGTAGGCGGCAAGGATGATCCGGTCATGGGCCAGGGCCTGCGGATCGTAGTAGGGCGGTCGAGTGCGGAAGGCGTCGTGCTGTCCGCCCTCGACGCCGACGATTTTGACTTGACCGGCGATGGCCTTGAGCTCGAATTGATACGCCGCCAGGGGCTTGCCTGCCGGATCGATGACCACATGCACCGGGGCAAACCGAACCGGCGGCACGACGGTTTCATACCGTTGACCCTGCTGTCCGAACAGGGGCAACGCGATCGCCAATGCGAGGATGGCTGTGGCTGCTGTCGCTTTCATTAGAGCACTCCTTCCTGTTTCAGGCGTACGGCGGCATAGGCGACGGCGTCTACATCGGCCTGGTCCACTGCGCCGTCGTGGTTCAGGTCCCATTCGGGCCGGATCGGTTCGGCGGTCTCGATCCGTCGGGCCAGCTTGAGGGCGTCGCGGATGTCCACCCGGCCGTTTCGGTCAATATCCTGGGCCACGCTTGCAAGCATAACGCTCATCGTCGGTGTATGGGGTGGTTCCGTATGCGTCAGAGTGAATCCGATGATCAGTATTGCCGCAACCGCTGCCGCCGAGCCAATCTTTCGCACCAGACGCATCCGCCGCTGTTGTGTTACAAACACTCGGGCCCGATCCAGCACCCGACGATCCAGATTCTCGGGCGGCGATCCGAAGTCATAAAGCCGCTTGAGATCCTGCCCCAGTTTCGGATCGGCTTCAAACCTGTTTTCATGTTCTGTTTCCATAGCTCCGTTCCGTAATGACGACTTCGTTATTGCAGTCGAAGCGTCTTGATCGCCGCTTCCAGTTTACTCTGGTCGGCAGTGAATTCCTTTTCCGGACCCCAGCACTCGAACACATAGACGTTTTTCTTAGTTACCGCCAGAGCGATCAGATACCCGTATCGTTTCTGGCCGATCTGCCTGCCGGTGACGAACAGTGTCGCTCTGCCGCCTTTGTGCAAGTCGACTGTCTTTTGATCGCGAATTGCAAACGCTTTTTCCTCCACGAGCACGCGTCGGATCAGCTCCGACCAGAACGGAAGCGAGCCTCCCTGATAATTATCTCGCTTGCCAAGATCGATCATCACCTGAGCTGCGGACATGGCCTGGGTGTGGTAATGGTCAACATAGAATTTGATATAGCCGGCCGGCAGGTCGAAGGGTGTCGTCTGCCAAATGGCGCGGTTTTCGTAGGGCGAATCGGGCGCACGCCGGACGATCCCCGATCCGAGCTCATGGACCCAACCGAAAGGCGTAATCGAAGTAATCGAATGCTGCGGCACGGGGGAGTTGAACCTCACGGTCAGGGTGCTGAAGGCGATCTGGTTTTCCATGGCGGCGATTTTGCCCTTGAGCAGCTCGATCGTCTCGGTAACACGTTCCAGCTCCTTCTCGATCTTGATAGCGTCTTCGACCTTTTCGGCCTTGTCGAGGAGTGCGGTCAGGCGATCCCGAACCGTTTCGGCATTGGCCAGGCGTATTTTCAGGTCCCGCATTTCTTCGGTTACATCCGTGCCCTTGATATCCTTGTGTGTGACCTCGCCGAGGGATTCGATCCGGGTGATCAGAGCCTCGAATTTCGCGGCAGGGATCTTGACCGTGATCGATGTGCCGGTCATGGCCTGCATGTATCCGCCGACCGCTTCGACATCCGTTTTCACCTGTTCGATTGAGTCGGCAATCCGGTCCACGACGACATGGATAACACCGTTGTATATCACCAGACGCTGCAGGGCAAAAGGATTTTCTGCAGGCGCTTCCACAGCACTGTTGGAAGCCAGTTCGGCCTTGCTCATTCTCAGTGCCGGTCCTGCAAACTCCGACTCCACCGGCAAGGTTGTGCCAGAGGATACACGATAGTCCTGTTCCACAGCCAGACTGCCCGAACAGCCTACCAGAATGAAAGCGATCCAAATCCCCGTCATTGCCGTTGCCGCCTTTCGCACCATACTGTTGCTCCTAAAGATACAAATCGTTTAAAATATTTTGATCTTCAAGGGTTGAAGCGCCCGGGCAGGGCGTAAGGTTCATTGAATTTGATTTTTTTATTCGAAAAAGTATCGTCGCATGCGCGGATCGTTGCGGAGGGTCTTGAGGGCGGTATGGAGGCGGGACTTGACCGTGCCGGTGGGGATCTCCAGGGCCAGGGCGATCTCCTCCAGGCTCATCTCGTCGACAAACCGCATCAGG
>JAFGPC010000035.1 GCA_016926155.1 Sedimentisphaerales bacterium | reverse complement strand
GTGGCCACCAACCCACCGGCCCGAACGCTATGCGTTGGACACTTGTCCAGCACAATAGCATGGGAAATGCAAGATACAAGGGTGGGCAAATTTCTCGTAGGGTGGGCTGTGCCCACGCGGAATGTTTGTTGAGTCCTGTGGGTATATCGCGCAATATCTATGGGGGAAGGTAATCTTTTTCGATCTTTTGCTTGTTTCATATATTTTTTTGCGTGTCGAATGACCGCCGGATTATGATATCAGACGATTTGTTTTTGTTTACGGTCACAGGACATTTTTTGGTGGTAGATTAGGGAATAAGAACGAAGGGGGTACGATCCACCTTATAGGACGGGTTTACTTTCTGTCCAAAATCCGCCGAAGACCCATCGAGATATAAAGCATCAATCCCTATTCCAGGCTTGCCTTTTTGCCTTGGAAAAGGTGTTTTTTCTCAAACGTTGACGATTACGATTAAACTGACTACAATCCCTCCTTCTGTGCCGTCGGAGGGCGGCGTTATGCGATTTCTGTTTTATTAGGCAAGGATTGACGAGCGAGATGATTACGGTCAATGAGAATTTTCTTAAGCTGCAGGCGGGGTATTTATTCCCGGAGATCAACCGGCGGGTGGCGGCCTTTGCCAGGACCCATCCGGAAGCGTCGATTATCAAGATGGGTATCGGCGATGTGACCGAACCGCTGGCCCCGGCCGTGGTCGAGGCGATGCACCGGGCGGTCGACGAGATGGGAAAACGGGACACTCTTCGCGGCTACGGGCCCGAGCAGGGATACGCTTTTTTGCGGGAGGCGGTTGTCCAAAACTGTTACTATAGTCGCGGCGTCAATATTGAGCCGGATGAAGTCTTCATCAGCGACGGAAGTAAGTGCGACACGGGTAATCTTCAGGAAATCTTCGGATTGGACAATGTCGTAGCCGTGACCGATCCGGTCTATCCGGTCTATGTGGATACGAATGTGATGGCGGGGCGTACCGGAGCCTGGGACAAGACCAGAGGGCAGTATGCAGGCATCGTCTATATGCCCTGCACAGCCGAGAATGGATTTGTACCCGAACTGCCCGACAAGCCGGTGGATATGATCTATCTGTGCTATCCGAACAATCCAACCGGCGCGGTCGCCACCGTCGAACAGCTTAAAAAGTGGGTTGATTACGCCAGGGAAAACAAGGCGATTATCCTTTACGACGCAGCGTATGAGGCGTTTATCACCGACGGGAACATCCCGCACTCGATCTATGAAGTGGATGGGGCCAGGGACGTTGCCATCGAGTTCCGCAGCTTTTCCAAGACGGCGGGCTTTACCGGCGTTCGCTGTGCCTATGTAGTCGTTCCACATTCCCTCAAGGCCGGGCAAAAGGAAGGCTCATCCGTCGATCTTCACCCCATCTGGAGCCGACGTCATTGCACCAAGTTCAATGGGGCCAGCTATATCTCCCAGGCCGGAGCGGCGGCGGTCTATACTGAACAGGGAAAGAAACAGATTCAGGAAGTGATCGATCTGTATATGGGTAACGCTGCGGTTATGCGAGAGGCCCTGGGCAAGCTTGGCTATGCGGTTTATGGAGGTCAAAACGCCCCCTATATCTGGGTCAAAACAAGGAATGGAATGAGTTCGTGGGAATTTTTTGATCTGTTGCTGCAGAAAACACATGTAGTCTGCACCCCTGGAGCGGGTTTTGGGGCCGCCGGCGAAGGATATGTGCGGTTCAGTGCTTTCAATCTTCCCGACAGGGTCATAGAAGCGATGGATCGAATCACAAAACTCTAGGATCGGATGCTGCAGGATGCAGATATCCCGAAAACATGTCGTTGCCTACATCGGCCTGGGCAGTAATCTGGGAGATCGTGCCCAGTATCTGGCCAGCGCCGTGGACCGGATGGATAAGGCGGATGGAATTTCCGTTTTGCAGGTCAGTGAACCTGTTGAAACTGAACCGTTAGGGGCCGCTGAGCAGCCTCGTTATCTGAATGCCGTTGCCGAGATACGCACGCGTCTGCAGCCGGATCAGCTCCTTTGGGTGCTGCATTCGATTGAACACTCTCTTGGCCGAGTCCGCACCGAACCATGGCAGCCTCGCACGATGGATCTGGATGTTCTGTTGTATGGCGATCAGGTGATTCACGAGGAGTCACTGATTGTGCCCCATCCGCAAATGCATCTGCGCAGTTTTGTTCTTCGAGGCTTGTGTCAGTTGAATGCGCAATTCCTTCATCCCAATCTTGGCGAAACCATGTCCACGCTGGCGGATCGGCTGGGTGGAGGGGATTATTTTATTGATCCGGATCGACCGCAGTTAATCTCGGTGGCAGGACTGATCGGAGCGGGGAAAACGACTCTGGCCCGTTTACTTTCTGATCGGTTTGGATGTGAGATGATCGCCGAGGCGTATGATACCAATCCCTACCTGCCTAAAGTTTGTGCAGGCCATAAAGAGTTGGCGCTGGATAGCCAGTTATACTTTTTACATAGTCGAAAAGAGCAATTAATCCATGACCGGCTCAAATCTGGCGCAATTGCACTTAGCGATTATGTGTTTGAAAAGGATCGTATTTTTGCCCTGCGAACGCTGGATGAGGCCCAATACCAAGCCTATAAGCAGCAGGCAGCGGCTGTGAGGCCTCAGGTAGCACCGCCAGTGTTGGTCCTCTATCTGCAGGCGAGCCCCGAACAATGTCTGGAACGAATCCATTGCCGCAATCGGCCCTATGAACAGGGGATGAGCCTGCATTCTCTTGAAATCCTCAATCAGGACTATGAGACGCTTTTTACCGATTGGCGACAATGTCCAGTGATTCGACTGGACACACGACGGTTCAATTGCTTTGATACGTTACAACTGGATTGGCTGATTCGACAGATATGGGCGTATATCTATTGCCCCGATAATGAGGAATAACTGTATATGCAGATCGTGAAGACCATTGCCGAGGTTCGCAGGCTTGTTTCGACGGTCCGGCAGGAGGGAAAACGAATCGGATTTGTCCCGACAATGGGGGCATTGCATAACGGGCATGTCTCACTGATGAAGACTGCCCGTAAGCAATGTGACTATGTCGTGGTCAGCATTTTTGTTAATCCGACACAATTCGGGCCCAGTGAGGACTTTGAGAAATACCCCCGTAACCTGGATTCGGATGCGATTACCTGCCGGAAAACCGGTGTGGATCTGGTTTTTGCCCCATCGGTGAAGGACATGTATCCTCGTGAGAATTGGACCTGGGTGGAGGTTGAGAACTTAACCAAATCGCTTTGCGGGGCACACCGGCCGGGCCATTTTCGAGGTGTGACCACGGTTTGTACCAAACTGTTCAACATTGTCGATTCCGATATGGCGTTTTTTGGTCAAAAAGACGCCCAGCAGGCCATCGTAATCCGACGCATGATGGCTGATCTGCATCTTCCGTTGGAGATTGTCATTTGTCCCACGGTTCGCGAATCGGACGGTCTGGCGGTCAGCAGTCGTAATCAATATCTAAAACCGACTGAGCGGAAAGATGCAAGCCTTCTATATCATGCCTTAACAATATGTGAGGACTTAGCCAGGAAGGGCGAAAATCGAGTCAAAGTACTGATTGCAGCGATGCAGCAGGTTCTGGGACGTTCGGTGGCGATAGAGCCTGAGTACATTCAAATTGTCGACCTGGATACCTTGGAGCCTCTGGAGACCATTGACCGACCGGCTCTGGTTGCCCTCGCTGCACGGCTCGGGACGACCCGGTTGATCGATAATATAATCCTAGACTTGAATGTGTCGTCGGGAGATGTATAATGCCGCTTTTGCCAAACATTTAGGATATCGTAAAGCATGTTGATTAAAGCATTAAAAGGCAAGATTCATCGCGGAACAGTGACCGATACCAAGGTAGATTATCCGGGTAGTGTAGGGATTGATGTCGATTTATTGGAGGCAGCCGGAATTTTACCTTATGAGGAGGTCCTACTGGCCAATGTGACCAATGGCTCTCGTGTCGAAACCTATGTTGTTCCTGCCGAGCAGGGCAGCGGAGATATTGTTGTACTCGGGGCAGCGGCCCGCCTGTTCAGTCCGGGTGACATTGTAATTATTATGAATTTCGCCTATTTCACGACAGAGGAATTGACGAAACACAAACCCAGGGTGGTCGTTCCCGATGCCGATAACAAGGTTGAAAGGATTCTGTAACTTCGATGTTTCCGGAATTGTTTGAACTGCCGATCATTCACGTTACCGTCAAAAGCTACGGCGCAATGATGGTTATCGGTTTCCTTCTGGCCGTACTTCTCATGCGTCGATTGCTCAAGGGCTTCGGTGAGGATCCGGATCACATAACGAATGTAGCGTTATATGCTTTGATTGCGGGGGTGATCGGGGCAAGAATCTTTTATGTGGTGCATTTCTGGGAAAAATTTCGGGGCGAACCTTTGTCGGTTCTTGCCGTCTGGCAGGGGGGATTGGAATATCTTGGGGGCGTGCTTCTGGCCATTGTGGTGGTTCTGATTTATTTGTTCCGGAACAAACTTCCCGTGCGAACTTATATGGATGTGCTTAGTATCGGTTTGATGCTTGGCCTTGGATTTGGTCGAATCGGATGCTTTTGGAACGGTTGCTGTTTTGGAAAAGTGACTGAATGCCCTCTGGGGGTGCGTTTTCCCTATGCATCGCCACCTTATATCAGCCAGGTCTATCCCGATCCGCAGCGTAATCGAGACGCCCCGCTTTGGGAATTACCTGCGGACTATTATGGGTATATAGATACTGATGGGAAATGGATATCACTGCCCGAGGTAAGAAAGTTTCAAGGAGCTCTCAAACCGAAATCGATGCTGACCCCCGAACAGAAAGAGCAGGTTGCCGGTCCGTTTCGTGCGCTGCCGGTCCATCCAACACAATTGTATGCATCGGCAAACGCCTTTCTGCTTAGTCTGTTTACTTTGCTGGTCTGGCTTAAAATCGGTAAACGCAAGCCCGGTTGTACATTCGGCCTCATGTTTATTCTTTACGGAACCACTCGTTTCCTGCTTGAGATGATTCGAAATGACAATCCGTTTGAGCGCCACTTGTGGACGATCTATCCGGGTGGAACCATGTCGCAGAACCTGGGGATCTATATGGTGATCCTGGGGATTGTTATGCTGCTTGTCTGGGGTAGGCGAAAAAGCCCGACACGCAGGAAATCATCAAAGTGACGTTTCAATCGCTTCGCATAGACGATCTATTTGATCTTTTGTATGGTCGGCCTGTACGCTGATCCGAAGTCGTGAGCTATCCATGGGGACAGTAGGAGGCCGAATGGCTGAGACCAGAAAGCCTCGATCAAACAATGAATGGGAAACGTTCACGGTTTTATGCACATCACCAAGGATAAGAGGGACGATGTGAGTTGTACTATTACCAATATCCGCTCCTATGGAAGAAAGATTTGATCGGAGATATTCGGCATTATCATGCAGTTGTTTTCTTCGTTCGGGCTCCTCTTGGATGATATCCAGAGCCGCATTTACTGCCGCACAATTCACTGGACTGGGAGCGGTCGTATAAATGAATGGACGAGCGTTATTGATCAGATAATCGATCACAATCTTGGGACCGGCAAGGATCGCCCCGGTTGCGGCGATGGCTTTTCCCAAAGGAGCAATGATAACATCGATCTGTTCCAAAACGTCTTCGGTCAATCCTTTTCCGTGTGCTCCAATACAGCCGAGAGCATGAGCTTCATCCACGACCAGGATGGCATGATGGCATTGTTTTAATTCGATCAAATTTGTCAGATTGGCCGTGTCTCCATCCATGGAAAAAACGCTCTCTGTGACAATATACTTGTGGGTAGCGGAACTTTCCGATAAGTGTTTATCCAGACGATCCGGATCATCCCGACGATATCGCTTGAATCGGGCCGCACCCGCCCTCGCTCCATCCAGGATCGAGGCATGGTCGAATCGGTCCAGCAGGACCAGGTCGTCCTTTTGAGGCAGAGTGCGCAGCAATGCCTCATTAGCGGCCCAGCCTGAACTGAATAAAAGGGCCGATTCTTTCCCGAAAAATGTGGAAAATCTTTGTTCCAGTGCGGTATGAGACGTCATTGTCCCACTGATTAGACGAGATGCACACGCCCCATAACCGTATTGTTGGACAGCGTTTGTGACCGCATTTCTAATTCTGGGGTGGTCGGCCAGACTCAGGTAATTGTTGCTGCAGAATAGGATTTTTTCGATGGGTTTGGCTCCCTGAAGCCGCACTATTGGCCCCTGCGCCGAATCAATACAAAGCAAGTGACGCCGCAAACCGGCGTTTTCCATTGTTTCCAGTTGTTGGTTCAGAAAAGCAAAATCTGCCATCTTTATAATTTCCCGTTGAATCATTGCCGAATCTGCCGATATTATAGGAAATCCTAAAACAAAACGTTAGTCTGCAGGTAGTATTTTCATGGGTATTTACGACCGCGAATACAGTCACAGTGATTATCAATCCCCGCACCAGCGGGTGCAGTTTACCATGCCGACGATTACGCCGGTGGTCAAGTGGCTTTTAATCATTAATATCGTCACTTTTGTTTTTGAAGTCATCTTCTTTGCCGATGAAAGCCGGATCAATCCCATCGAACAGTGGTTCAGCGTGTTTCCTGTCAATTGGCTGACGGCAATCCAGATCTGGCGATGGATCACATATCAATTTCTTCATGCGGACGCCGCCCATCTGTTATTTAATATGTTTGTGCTCTTCCAGTTTGGACCGTTGTTGGAACGGCAATTCGGCAGTCGACAGTTTCTGATATTTTATCTGTGTGCCGGGGCGGCAGGCGGACTGGTTTATACCCTTCTTTTTTTCGGTGATCAAGCCATTCTTGTTGGGGCTTCAGGAGCGATCCTTGGCCTGTTGGGGGCCGGAGCGGTACTGTATCCCAATTTGCGAATTCTGTTCATGCTGATCATTCCGATGTCTTTACGAATGCTGGCCATTTTGCTTGTGGTAATCAGCGTTATGATGTTTTTAGCGGGGCACAATGCGGGCGGAGAAGCGGCTCACTTGGCCGGACTGGCCGTCGGTGTTATGTATGTGCTCTGGCGTCCATGGTTGAATAAAACCCGCCTGAAAATCGGGGAAGGACGCTGGCAGCGCAAAATCGAGAGGGAACGATCCTTTCAATCTGAAGTGGATCGCATTCTCAAAAAAGTGCATGATTCGGGGATTGCCAGTCTGACGAATAAAGAAAAACAGATTCTCAAAGAAGCTACATTACGGGAACAGCAGGAACGTTAATTTTCAGGAACAATACGACACTGGATACACACGCGGGACAGGTCCTGCGGTCTTCCTGTGGAAAACTATGGTTTTTCCTGCTTTGCGTCTTCGACCGCCTGTAATAATTCGGCGACACGTTCTTTCGTACTCTGGGGCTTCTGATTAACCAGCTCCTGAAGCTGTCTTTTTTCCGCTTCCAGACTTTGACGCATTCGCTCGATTTTAATCTCCAGTTCTTCGAATTTGATTAACTTCTTCTGGATGATAATATCGAATCGATTACTGACCACTCCGGTTAATTCTTCAATGAGTCCTGATCGTTCCTCCTCTTTCGCTGTGGCGATTTTTTCCAGGAGTATGTCCCGCCTGTCCTGTAACTCTACGTCTGTCTTTAGGGCTTCGGCCAGTTTGGGACTTCGCTGCTGTGCTCGCATGATGGGTTCATAGCGGCGGCGACTGACTGCAACTTTATTCACAAAGTCCTCAGCGTCGATCTTGCGAAGCTCGTTCAGTTCGGCGGCCCGTTCCGGAAAATTCTTTTCCAGCCAAGCCATGTATTCTTCGAGGCGGTCCAACAAATACTCCCTCCATCGATCTGTACGGGTCATGTCTTCGGTCCGTTCCGTTCGAGTTGTTGTACCGGGGCGTTTGGTTTCAACAGCTTCCTCCTCCCGGGCCTGCGTCATTCGTTGAGCAATCTGCCGTATTTCGAGCGCAAACTTAACGGCATCCTCCTGACGCAGCCGCTTCAGTTCTTCGGCTCGCCTGGGTTGATTTTTTTCAAGCTGGTTTAGAATCGCCTCTACCTGGTCCTTGGTGATCTCTACCTGGTTGCTTTTTTCTTCTTCGTTGGACCATATGTCCTCATTCTCCGGTTCCTGGGACCATGCCGGAGTTAGAAACAATGTCGTAATGCAAATGCTGAAAGCCAGTATATACCATCGCCGAGGGATCGTTATCACAGTGTTATCCTTTCCAGAAGTCGTTGGTCACAACGGCAGTTTCAGTTTTGCCTTGATATCCGTCAATGTCATTTTCTTTTATACTGCCGTATTCGTCAAGCTGAAGATCCAGCATGGTATCCATGATCTCGTCTAGTTCGGTGGCAATCTCTGCTAATTGTTCATCTCCTAACGAATCAATCTGCCATGTCTGGGGGGTAATTTCATCCACAAACACCTTTGTATGTGTCGTGGGAAAAGGGGGTTGTGAGAAGTAAATCAGAACCGCCGTCCCCAGAACCAGAACTGCAGCAATAGAAGCGATACTGCTTACAAGCAACCGATAACCATTTCTGTTTCGATGGTGCAATCGCTTGTGAATCTTCTTTTTTATCTTGCCAATGATCTTTGCATCGGGCTGGAGTCGGGGCCATTGCCCCATCGTACGGTCTCCCCATTCGATGTCCGCCTCAATTTGATCTGCACGGTCTTGCTCATAAAATTGTCGGAGCAACTCTTTCAGATTTTCTCTTTCGTTATTCATGGTCACCTCCCAGCATATCCCGAAGCTTTTTCAGGCCGCGATGGACCTTTGAAAGCGTCGTCCCTATCGGTTCCGAGCGCAACTCAGCCAGTTCCTTAAAACTGAGCTGCCCATAAAACCGCAGCATTAGAAGTTCAGCCGTATCGTCGTCCAGTTTTTTAAGCAGGTTTTGTATCTGATCCGACCATTCTTCTTTGGTATTTTTTATCGGACCCTGCTTGGCGATTTCTTTTGCCTTGCCTTCCAGTAGACGCCTCTGACGGTACTGTCGACGCAAATGGTCGTTGAAAAGATTGGAGGCAATGGTAAAGAGCCATTTTTCAAAGGAACCACCCTGATACGAACCTATCTTCTCATAAAGCTTGATCAATAACTCACTGAGCAAATCATTGCTGATCGCTGCATTACCGCATAGTCTGTAAAAATAGTTATAACAACGACTTGCGTACAGGTCCACCAGACGTTCAAAGCCCTGTTCACTGCCTTTCTGGCAGTCAGCGACAATTTGTTCGAGTCGCAGTCCCTGGTCCATGTTTACCCGGTTGACATTCATTCAGACGTGAAAAAAACGGTCGATATTGCAGAAAAAGAAACCGGAACGTTTCAAAATCCACGATTTTTGCAGTGATTAAGGCTAGAGGAAACCATCCGTTTCGTCTTCTTCATCCACTTTCCATCGCTCGGCTTCGTCAATATCTTCCAGTTCCCGTTTAACATACTTCATGATTTTATCCTGTAGAGGGGCCATCTTGGCCTGCCAAGCTGACATTCCATTGAATGAGCCAACCAGCATATCCAGACGCAAAAGCTGCCATTTGGCCAGGCACTCCGGCTCTTTGATATTGGTGAAGGGATCGCATCGGAAAATGCGACGACCTTGCTCATCCACCTCATACAGGTCACATTGTGCGCATTGCATCATTTTAACACCCGAAACCCATAAAAACCCAATAAACGATCCTTGCAAGACAATATAATACCATATAAAATATAATTTTTGAAGCAGATTGTCGTATGAAGTGAGAATATACAGGAGACCCGAATGGCTAAGCCCCGACGTAGAAGAAAAGTCGGCAGTAAAAAACGACGTGCACGCTGGAAAGTGCGGAATAAGATCAGCTAAAGTGCTGGAAGGGCCCCCAAAAGGCGTTTACCTTGTTTTTCGGGCCTGGAGGCAATTCAAAATGCTGGAATGAAAAAATCAAGGTAGTAATGGGCTGCCTTGATTTTGTATTTTGTGTATAACTTAGTATGTGATTTGTGCCATGCAGCATCACACCGTCAGGTTCCTGCCGGATGATCGAACCGTGTCGATTCACAGGGGTGCAACTCTTTTCGAGGCTGCCGCCAAGGCGGGAGTTATTCTGAATGCGGTTTGCGGAGGAGGAGGAACTTGCGGAAAGTGTGTTGTTCGTATTGCTGATCAGGAAGGGCTGATTCTGGCCTGTCAAACCATTGTCGAAAAAGACCTTCTTGTTACAGTTCCCCAAGAGAGCCGCTTTTACAAGCATCAGATTCTAGGTGAAGGAATCGAGCGGGAAACGGCTCCTATGCCATCGATTCGGAAGATCTTTGTACGGCCTTCCGGATTTACAAAGCAGGCACTTACAGTTTCCCTTCAGGGCCGTGAGATGAATCTTGAGCAGATCGATGAAGTTCTTCTTAAGGACCTTGAAAAGAACAATCTTTCAGAGGGAATTACCGTTATCTGCTTGGATCGGTTTGGCCAGAATGGATCAGACGTGTGGGATTTGATCGGGATCGAAGCGGGCGATACGACAGGGCACTTATATGGGGTGGCGGTGGATATGGGAACTACGACAGTCGTAGCGAAGCTGTTGGACCTGAACAGCGGCCAAACACTGGCAACGGTTTCCGAAGCCAATCCGCAGATCCAATTCGGAGATGATGTGATCAGCCGAATCCATCATGCCCAAACACCGACAGGCCGGGACCAACTTCGGAAAAGCATGGTCAAGTGCCTGGATCGATTAATTCGTCAACTGTGTATGGATTCCGGTGTAGAGTCAGTGCATGTTTATGAAGTGATCTCTGCGGGTAATACGACCATGGGGCATCTTCTGATTGGTTTACCTGTTCAGTCCCTGGGGCAGGCGCCGTACAGGGCATTTTCCCTGGTGCCGCAGGAGCGACAAGCCATGGAGATTGGCTTGTCATCGATGTGTCCCCAGGGCCGACTCTATACGCTTGCCAATATTGCCGGTTTTGTCGGATCAGATACCACAGCGGTTGCATTGGCTGTAGGGCTCGACGAGATAAAAAAGACGACTCTGGTCGTGGATATCGGAACCAATGGTGAGTTGCTTCTCAAGTCAGGCGAGTACATCTATGCAGCCAGTTGTGCCGCCGGACCTGCACTGGAAGGAGCCCGGATCCGTTATGGCAGCAGGGCGATGGATGGAGCGATCCAATCGTTGGTGCTGGCCGATGGAGATCTGGATGTGGATGTGATTGGGGGGGGCAAAGCACACTCGATTTGCGGCAGCGGTCTGATTGATGCGGTAGCGATCCTGTTGGAATTGGGAATACTGGATACGACCGGACGGTTTGTCGATATTGAGTTGCTGCAAGTGTCTGATGCGATCCGGCGACGATGCGTACAAATACAAGGCCAGCCCGCATTTATTCTGGCAGGCATGGATGGCGATTCAGAAAAAAAAGTTTTTCTGACGCAACGCGATATACGGGAAACACAGCTTGCCAAGGGAGCGATTCGAGCGGGGATTGACCTGTTACTTGCTCAGGCCGGTCTTGGAGTAGAGGATTTGGAACAGATTCTGCTGGCTGGAGCCTTTGGCAGTTACATTCGACGAGAAAGTGCGATACGGATCGGTTTGTTGCCTTCGATACCGCATGATCACATCCATTTTATTGGAAATGCCGCATTGTCCGGAGCTCAGATGGCATTACTAAATCGGGATTTTCGTAAACAATCCGTTATGCTTGCCGGTTCAATTCGATATGTTGAGATAGCTCATCAAGCTGCATTTCAGAATGCCTTTGCGGAAGCAATGCTATTTTAACTTGCCTTGCAGTTGGTTCTCTGCCTGTACATCACTGGTTACGGGTAAAAACAAACAGATAGGCGATATATAGAACATATGTTGTTGCCATAAAAAGGCCTGCCGGACGGCTGATTTTTTTCTTTGGCAATGCAAGGACAAAGAACGTTGCTGAGATGATCATCATAATCCGGTAATCGATCCCGACAAAGCGGGGATTGATCGAGAATGGCCGGGTCATTCCGGATGCTCCTACGACCAGGAGCGTGTTAAAAATATTCGAGCCGACCAGATTTCCTACCGAAATGTCATCGTGTCCTTTGAAAGCAGCGACCAGACAGGTAATCAATTCCGGGAGAGAGGTTCCCACGGCTACCACCGTAATTCCCAGCACGGCATCGCTGATACCTACGGCTTTGCCAAGTGCTTTTGCCGATTCGACCGTGAGATAAGCTCCGAAGGCCAATCCGAGCAATCCCAAGAGAATAAACACTGTAGACTTGACAATCGAGGTGGGCGCTGTCTGAGGAACATTGAGAATCAGGTCTGAAACAGGCAAAGTTCCGTTGCGATGGGCACGGGCCTGGAGAAGACCTGATCGAAGAATAATTATCATCAATCCGGTAAAAAGAAGCAATAGGATCAGGCTGTCCGGCCTGCTCAGGTTCCCATCATGGAGCAGGGGAAATAATAACAAAGCCGTAAAAAGCATAACAGGCATTTCTCGACGTAAAACGCCGGGACTGACAAGAATAGGACGTATAACAGCACATAGCCCGCCGACAAGGGCCAGGTTTGCGATATTGGATCCATAGACATTTCCTATGGCCAGATTACCGGAATCGGTTAGTGTTGCTGTTATACTGGCGGCAACCTCCGGAGCACTGGTGCCCATTGCCACAATCGTAAGGCCGATGATCAACTGGCTGATTCCGAAACGTTGGGCCAAACCCACCGATCCTTCCACCAGCATATCCGCTGCCTTAAGTAGGATCAAAAGGCCAATCGGAAGAAGCACGCATGCCAGAATTATATTCATCTGTTCCTCTATGGATTGGACGTATTACAGACCGTTTTGTGACTTATTCATTCTCATCGGCGATTAAAATCGGCCGAATGAACAGAAAAAAACCCCGGACTTTGCCGAGGTCCTTTTATCGACAGGTATTGCATCTAATCCGTGTTTTATACTTTACCCACCACCAGAACCGAATTGTGCCCACCAAAACCGAGCGAGTTACTGATGGCGACATCAACATTTCGTTCCTGGGCTGTTTTAGGTACATAATTCATTTTTGGATCGCACTTGGGATCCACCGTATCCAGGTTGATCGTCGGTGGGATAATGGAATTCTGAATGGTTTTAACCGCTACGATCAATTCCACGGCACCACTTGCGCCGAGTAAATGGCCTAAACAACTTTTTGTCGAGCTGATAGCCAGCTTATAGGCGTGGTCGCTAAATACCGTCTTAATCGCGTTGGCTTCGGCAATATCATTCAGTTCGGTGCTTGTTCCATGGGCATTGATATAGTCCACTTCGTCCGGGTCCACCCCGGCACAGGTCAGGGCGACTCGCATGGCTTCGGCGGCTCCTTCCCCGTTAGGAAGAGGGGCTGTGATGTGATAGCCATCTCCCGTGGCGCCGTATCCCATTAACTCACAATAGATATTGGCGTTGCGGGCTTTGGCGTGTTCGTATTCTTCCAGGATTACCATTCCTGCGCCTTCGGAAAGCACGAAACCGTCTCGATCCACATCAAAGGGCCGTGAAGCCAGTTCCGGATAGTCGTTTCGGGTACTCAAGGATTTGAGGGCGCAAAACGAAGCCAATCCGATCGGGGTTAGAGCCGCTTCCGAACCCCCGGTTATGGAGATGTCGCTTCGTCCGCTTTCAATGTTGTGATACGCTTCTCCAATCGCGTTACTGGCTGAAGCGCATGCCGTAACTACGCACATATTGGGTCCCGTCAGTCCATAGTGAATTGAAACGCATCCGCTGGCGGCATTACCCATCAGTTTGGGAACGCAGAAAGGAGACACCTTGCGGGGACCTTTCTGTAGAAGGCGGATGTGCTGATCCTCGATTTCTTTGATTCCGCCGATGCCTGTACCGATGATTACGCTGACACGATTCTTGTTCTCTGCGTCAAAATTCAGACCACTGTCGTTGACAGCCTGAATTGCCGAGGCCAACGCCAACTGTGTGAAGCGGTCCATCCGCTTTCCTTCGCGCGAACTGATATATGTGTCAATATCGAAATGCTTAATTTCACCGCCGAACTTGACGGGATATTCCGATGTGTCAAACGATTCAATGGTAGATACACCATTAACGCCTTGACAGAGCGCACGATACAATCCATCCGCAGAATCTGCCGGTGCTGTAATACAGCCCAGACCGGTAATGACGACTCGTCGTTTACCCATGGGAATCGTCGTTACTCCTGGCCCTGTTGTTCCTTGACAATATTGACAATATAGTCAATCGCAGCGCCGACTGTCTGGATTTTTTCGGCTTCCTCATCGGGAATGCTCATGTCGAATTCGTCTTCGAACTCCATTACCAGCTCGACCGTGTCGAGTGAATCGGCGTTAAGGTCGTTAATAAAAGACGTTTCACGGGTGATCTCGGATTTATCGACACCCATCTGTTCACTGACGATCTCAATCACCTTGGCTTCGATCATACC
>JAFGPC010000034.1 GCA_016926155.1 Sedimentisphaerales bacterium | reverse complement strand
GGAAAATCTCTCACCCAGGGCTTCGCCCTGGGCTGGTATATTTCAGCCCGTTGGGCTGTAAGAAAGAATTTAGATGCGTAAGCCCTGGACGGACAATGAACTGTTTTTTAATGATGTCGATACCGCATCCTGGAAGCCCATCGCCTGGAAGCTGAATCCGTTTTCCGGCGAACGAATGAAAATTCCCGGTGGAATTTATCGTGTTAGTCCGGACGGCCAAAAGGCGCTGGTATGCAATCTTGCGACAATGCAGAGGACACAAAAAGGCTATGGTGTTATCGTGCCCGATGAACATGTTCCTTTGCATAAAGGTTTGTCCGCGGACGACGGGTTGTGGCTGATTGATACGGCAACAGGGCAGCGGAAACTTCTGATCTCCATTGAACAGGCGGTCAAACAGACAACGGAACCTTCCGACTGGGATTCGTATTCGCAAATGGAAGTCTACGGGTTCCATTGCAAGTGGTCCCCGCGGGGCGACAGGCTGCTCTTTTCGATTCGATACTATCCTGCCGAATTTGCCGGGAGCATGGATGTGCTTCATCGGGGCGGCTGCCATTTCGATGTTTTCACCGCCAGGCCCGACGGAACGGAACTTTGTAACGCCGTGCCCGATGAACAGTGGCAAAAAGACGGGCATCACATTAATTTTTTTCCCGACGGTGAAAAGCTATCCATGAACCTCGCTATCGATTCCGACGGTCTGAAATTTGTTCAGGTCAACATTGACGGAAGTGAATTGAAGCCGATGATTGATACGATTCCCGGCAGCGGCCATCCCACGGTTCATCCCGATGGCCGTCATATTCTCACCGACGAATATTCATTTGCCGCCCTCGCCTGGCCTGACGGAACCATACCGCTGCGATGGATCGATATTCAAAACAAGACGGAGATAACACTGGTACGAATACCAGCCAAGACCCTGTGGCAGGAAGGCAAGTCACAACTCCGGCTGGATCCGCATCCTGCATGGTCAAACGACTACAAGTGGGTCGCCTACAATGCGTTTATCGACGGAACTCGAAAAGTATTAATTTCAAGATTTCCTGAAGAAGGGATATGACGTGATACATCGTTATGAAAAGAATCCGGTTTTAGCCGCGAAGGATATTCCCTATCCAGCAACGTTGATTTTCAACGCGGGCGTCACAAAATATGCGGGGCGCTATGTGATGGTGTTCCGCAATGATTGGGGGGACTGGAAAGGCGGAGGCGGGCCAGCCGGTACGAATCTGGGCGTGGCGTACAGCGAGGATGGAATGACCTGGAAGGCCGAAAACGCGCCCTGCTGGGAACTGGAAACGGATGAAATCCGGAGGGTCTATGACCCCAGACTGACGGTCATAGATGGCAGCTTGTATCTGTGCGTGGCGGTCGATACAAATCATGGCATCCGCGGAGGCGTCGTGAAAACCGAGGATTTGAAACACTTTGAAATACTGAGCATGACGGCTCCCGATAATCGGAATATGGTTTTATTCCCGGAAAAACACGACGGCAAAATCATGCGGCTGGAAAGGCCGTTTCCCGTTTACAGCCGCCCCGGCAACGAGGATTTTGATATATGGTTTTCCGATTCCCCCGACGGGTGTTACTGGGGGAACACCCGGCTGGTTCTTGGCGCGGAACAGGTTCCCTGGTGCAATAACAAAATAGGCCCGGCGGCCCCCCCGATAAAAACGAAAGCAGGCTGGCTGGCGTTGATCCATGTAGTCGATACCGAGCCAGGCCGGGTGTTTGAAGGATGGGAAAAGAATTTTGTATGGACGAAACGTTATACGATGGGATTAATGCTTCTGGACACGGATGAACCCTGGCGTGTTATCGGAATGTCAAAAAAACCGGTAATGATTCCGGAAACGGAATATGAATTGACGGGCTTCAGGGGGTCGGTGATATTTCCCGGCGGCATGATTCTTGAAGACAACGGCGAAGTAAAGATCTATTACGGCGCCGCTGATACGGTTGAGTGCCTGGCGACGGCCGATGTTGACGAACTCATAGATTTGTGTTTGACCTGACGAAGCATCCGGTAATTGTTTCTCGTGGCGGAATGCCGGATTTGCGAAAAGTCGATCTGTTCTTTCCTATTGTCTGTTCATTCGGCCAGAGCGTTTCGTAAAGCGCTCTGGACTGGAGGCCAGCGCCGGGACACGCAATTCACATAAGAATGGCTTCGAAACCGTCAATTGGGGCGCTTTGGCAGGCCGGATTCGCGTCTCGATTGGCATAAGAGAGACTATTGGCACCGCGCCGAATCAGAATTGGCACTGCAGTTTCACCGGTTGGCACTGCAATGGCACGGCAAAGGTATAATCCTGGACCGGTGACATAATTGGATGATATTGCTGCGGTGGTTTGATGTCCAGTTCCAATCGGATGTTCGGGAGGATTATAAGGTCATGACTTGGCGGTAGCCCAGTCTTCCACTCGAAGTTCCGGAGCAATTAATCGGATGTGTTCCATCGCATCGTTTGTAACCAAGATCAAGTTGTGCTCGATGGCTTGGGCCACGATCCACAAGTCATTTTCCTGGATACCAAGTTCCTTCGAGGTTATAGGGTCGACCAACTGTTCTGGCCGTAGTCCTTTTATTTGCTTCTTGGGAGCAAATCCCTTGAAGAGCCTAGCCCGAAGATCTCCGTAGATTGAAGCGGTAGACTGGGAAGCGCTAAGTAAAACTCGCTTCTGGGCGAATTGCATGGCTACATGATTTCGGAACTCGATAAGTGAATGCTGCTCTTTCTTCCCTGTTACGGCAATTCCGTACTCGATTTCTCCCAAAACGATGGCTGACGTTAACATAATCGCCTGATCTTGAGCAGCTTGCTCCACCCTCTTGGATACTACGGCATGCCTGGGCTTCGTTTCATCCAGCCAGTCAGAAATAACATTGGTGTCGAGAAGGTACCCCTTCATGAATTACTCCTCGAAATCTTCCGTTGCGTGACGAAGAGCTTCACTCACTTCCGGGAGATCAAACGTTCTGTGTGATTTCAGCAAGGTTGACGCTTGAGAGTTCGTAAACTCATCGGATAGATATTCATGGAGATGAATCCATGGTTCAAAATCAGATGGAAAATATTGGTCTTGCTCGAAGGGAACACCTACTCTGGGATGACCAGAAAAAAGATCGAGGAGTTCACGCTCCAGGCGAGGTGGGAGATCGTACATTTCAAGGACAAGGGCATCAATACGAAGTGCAAGTTGGCGAAGCGCATCCTTCATCTTGCGTGAATCGCCGGACTTCGCAGTTTGATGGTACTTCATGACTAATTTTTTGAGGCTATCATGTTCTGCATTCGTCCATGCGGGGACAGGCATTTGCCCTAATACCCCAGGAAGATTATGCCTACCTCTCGCATGGGCGAAGGCATATGCATTCGCCAAGGGAGAGTTTAAAAGGGCCCAAAGAAACTCAAGTGAAACATTACTATTCTTTGGCCGAACCGCGTTGTAGTTGTTAGTGAAGGCATGACCTTCACGATCAATAAACGCCTTTATTCGCCATGGCCCACGACTAGCCCGGGCATGATTCAGCAATACTTGTGGAATCAAATCTGCCCCCATACGAGCAGGACCAAGCACATCGGTGGAGATATTCATCCACACTTCTGCTGGATTCCTGTGCGTCTGGAGTGTTCTTCCGAGCTTCATGAAGCCGCATACGGCTTGGGCAAACTTCTGTTTGGAGAAGCATTTGATTTCTTGGGGCAAATCGCTTCGATACGATAATCCCTCACCAATATCCGTCAGTTCTTCGAGATGTGTCATTTCTCGCAAATATTGCCAAACTTCAGGAAGATCGGGCCAAATAAAACCTGATTCCTTCGACTGGTTGAGTATTTCCTGGGAAATGTCGCGTTTGCTGGATACTTTATAATCCAACCGAAAAGCATCCATGTCAACTTCACGGACTCTCCGACACGATACTGCATGGGACAGTTTTGGCGATTCAACCCTTCTTCCGACAATGATGGCTGATTCTGCGTCGGAGAACGAAAACACCTTATCCGCAAAGAGGCATATTTCTTTAAGCTCAAACTCCTCGCAGAGCATATGTCGCAGTGTGTCACTATTCTTCCCGTAAAGAATCCCTTGTGGAACAACGAAACCAAACACGCCACCTACAGGGAGTACCGGCAGCGTTTGAGTCAGTACCTCGGCTGTCTTGTTGATCAGTGTTTCCCGCCCCTCCTTCCTCTCGATATCCTCACGATCTGTCTTGGAAAAGTTCTCAAAGGGCGGGTTACCTAGAAGAATAGTGGCTTGCCTAGCCTTCTTCGCCAAAATATGGTCAGCGAACATATTCCCACAGGTCAAATCCCAACCGTTGGAGTTCGGGATGTCTGCGAGAGTCAATGATAAACGAGCAATTTCGATGGCAAAGGGATCAAGTTCTACACCATGGAGATGTGCGCGTAAGTAGTCCTTGCGATCATCCTGTCGCTCAGGAGGAAGCAACTCCTTCAGTAGTCTCATGGCAGCGACAAGAAACGCGGCATGACCGCAGGCTGGCTCGAACACATCTCGTTGGTCTGCATCAATGTCGTTGATCCACGGCGCAAGTTTCCATACTACATAATCGACCAGATACTGCGGAGTGCTGTGAGTACCCAACAGAGCACGGGTATCTTTCGTAATCAAGGCGCTCTCATACACGTAGGCCAGGGACTCGGTAGTGACATGTCCGAGATGGCTGAAATCAGCAATACTCGTAGCTGCCGTTTCTAAGGCGTTCAACTGTTTCCGACTACGTATTTCGATACCCACGGAGTCCGAATTTCGTGAATGGTAATGGCGAGCGACCTTGGCGAAGACATCTTTCACGTTCAGAAGATCGACTCTCTTGAAACCGGGCACCTCTTTGTCGCGGAGAATCTTTGCTGCTAAAAGCCAGAAAGCCGACTTCAAAAGCCAATGCCCGTCAGATACAGAGACTTCCGACACGTTGGGGTGAAGGGTACGGCGAAGATTATGAACGACACGCTCGATTAATTCCGTCAGCTTCTCTCCGGTTTCCTTTTCTACCAGAGGCATCAATCCGGCATCAACAAAACTCAACTGGAACTGGTGATCAAGCCTTCCCCAAGTTTTGGCTCGGAAGATTGCCTCGGGTTTAAAATCTGATACGTGTGACCGGAAGTAAGCATCGGCCTTGTTGACGGCGATCTCCTCAACCAGTTCGGCGTCGCTTTCCCGTTGCTTCCAGAACTCCAGGGATTCGCGTTTTAATGCAACGACGATAGGGGCCCCCAGTTGACGGCATGAAACCACCTGGGACCGCACATCTCCATTCATCGTTGTTGCATCGATGACAGCGATACATGCCGAACGAGCATCCATCGGTTCGTGAGCGAAGGCTGCGAGTGGCACAGTCCGGTCGCCGCCGAACTGAAAATCTGCGCATATCAAAGAATCGCTGTATCCGCACAGCGATAAGTAATTCTTTGCTCGGTCAAGTGTTACGGCCGATGCGATGGTGTCCTAACTCCCTGTTTTTCCTGTAAATAGCGTATTGTTCATATTTTCGGCATTATAGAGGCTGGGTCAATAGCCTGCTTGTTTCCCACGAGAGTCATTTCAGCCGGTAGAATCCGGGATGCGTCGATCGGTCAAACACGATCAGGTCGGCATCCGATAATTCACCCAACACGCGCTTGGCGGTGCGGTCGCTGATGTTGAATTTCTGTTCTACCTCGCGGCGCGTCATTTTGCCCTCGGATGTCAGCCGGGCTATGATCCATCGCTGTTTCTCATTCAGGATCAGTGACGACTTTTCTGCCTTGGACTTCGAGGAGTTCTTGCCGGCATCGTCGGGTTGATCCGTCAATGTCCCATCTTCATCATAAACTTCCACAACGATTCCGTCGGCCAGATAATATCCCTGATCATCCTTGGCGATAACATCTTCCTGCCCGCATTCGTATCCAAGACGGTTGCGGGCGAGTTTGATGAACCTTGCCCGTAACGAACATATTGATCGAATCAGTGTGTTCTGCTCCGGTTCCGGGTTTAACTTTCGGGCTAGCGCTCGACTGCCAAGGTGAACATATTTGTCATGGCCGTTGGTTTCCCGGAGAACCTGCAGAATCTGCCAGGCGTAACCTCGACGGCTTTTCTCGGTGATGATTTCTCCGCAAAATTCGATGTGGCGCGGGTGATAAGCCAGTACCCCGCCAGAAAATAGTACAAGCGACTTGGAGTGGCCAGTTATCGGCGTCCGCCGTACATCGCTGTAAGAGTTTTGTTCCTGCTCGCCGATATAATCATTCCCATTGTCATGATCGACAGCAGTAGGTTCGGCTGCTTCGGGCCAAGTAATCTTGACCCGATCGGTTTTACCGGACAGAAACTTTTTGATGACACGATCCAGCGTCCGGCCTT
>JAFGPC010000033.1 GCA_016926155.1 Sedimentisphaerales bacterium | reverse complement strand
TCGAGGGACGATCATGAAATACAAATATGAAGATCCGGTGCAGTTGATCCCCATCGACCAGATCAACATTGTTAACACACGAATCCGTGGCCGGGAAAAATTCAAAGAAATTGTCGCGAGCATCAAAAAGCTGGGACTCAAAAAGCCGATCACCGTATCACCGGCCAGTGGCAAATACGGACCTGGTGAATACGACTTGGTCTGCGGCCAGGGACGTTTGATGGCATTTCAGAGTCTGGGGGAAACGAAAATTCCCGCTCGTATACAAAGCATGACCAGCGAAGATTTGCTTTTAATGAGTCTGGTCGAGAATTTGGCCCGACGGCAAGCCCGCTCTGTCGAATTGCTCGAAGAGATCGCGGCTATGAAGAAACGGGGATACACCATACCCCAAATCGCTCGGAAGACCGACTTAACGACAACATACGTCAGTGGTGTTTTGCGATTGCTGACACAGGGGGAAATAAAGCTACTTCACGCCGTCGAACGGCGAGAAGTACCAATGAGCGTAGCCATTGAAATCGCCGCCAGTAACAATGAAGGAATTCAGAAAATATTGCATGAAGCGTATGAAAAGAATCTGCTGCGTGGCCGAAAACTGTTGAAGGTTCGTGAATTTATTGAAAACCGTCGTGCTAAACTCAGTGGGCAGGCGGCAAAGAAGAATGAAAAATCTTTATCTTCCCATAAAATGCTTCAAGCCTATCGTAACGAAACGGCAAAGCAAAAAACCATCGTCAAACAGGCTCAACTTTGCCAACGTCAACTCTTATACGTTATTTCCGCATTGAAAAGGCTCTTCGTGGATGAAAACTTCGTCAATCTTCTGCGTGCCGAGTCATTGGACTCCATGCCGAAGTACTTGGCGGAGAAGGTCTTGAGAGAAAGGTAATCATATGGCTTCCAAAGTACCCATGGCGTTCCGATCCAAAGGAGTTACCGTTTCCCTGGACAATATTCTGCCATTGAAAACTCTTCCTCCCACCACACGCACAACACCACGTTATCAGAGAATCAAAGCATCCATGCAGGAAGTTGGGATTATTGAACCTCCCGTCGTGTATCCTCAGAAAGGTCAATCCGGCGTCTACATGATGCTGGACGGCCATCTTCGGCTGGATGTGGCCAAAGAACTCAACTTCAAAAGCCTGTTTTGCCTGGTGGCGACCGATGATGAGGCATTTACATACAACCATAAGGTCAACCAGCTCACGTCCATCCAGGAACATTTTATGATCCTTAAGGCGATCAAGAACGGTGTCTCGGAAGAGCGGATCGCCAAAACGCTTAACATCAATGTAGCAACCGTCAAACAAAAACGAGATTTGCTGAAAGATATTTGTCCTGAAGCGGTGGAACACCTAAAAAACCGTCGAGTGTCGGCAGGAGCCATTCGGGAAATGAAACGCGTCAAGGCCATACGGCAGATCGAGATGGCGGAATTGATGGTCTCCTCGAACAACTATACCACGGTTTATGCCAAATGCCTTTTAGCAGCCAGTCCGCCGGATCAGTTGGTTGAATCGGAAAAACAAAGCATGTCGAATGGCCTGGAACAACGGGATATCGCCCGGCTCCAAAGTGAAATGGAAAACCTGGAACGGGAATTTAAGTTGGTACAGGAAGAATACGGCCAGAATATGCTGAATCTTGTTGTTGTGGTTGGATACCTGCGAAGTCTGCTGGACAATGCCGCCGTAGTGCGTTTCCTATCGCAGGTGGAACCGGCAATGCTGACGGAGTTCCAGCGGATCATTGATACGTCCGATCTTCGTGCCACAGGTTGAAAACATGACACTGGATTCGCTTGAGCATTTTCAAGGACTTATATGCGAAAGTGTCAAAAAAGCCGTATTTCCCATTCTGCGCCTCCGCCTATGGCCACAAAGATGAACCAACCGGTCAAGCTACCCGACGATGCTATCGTGGTAACCAACTATCACGACTTGGGCCGCTACCTCGACAAGTTCGCTGAGGGAAGGCTTGATTTAGTTCTCCTGCTCGGTCCGCCAGGCATCGGTAAGACCGAAGCAGTCAAACAGGCGCTGTGCCTCGATGGAAATTTCTGTGACAAGGTACTATACATCGAAGGACACGCACAACCCTTTGGTTTATATCAGGAACTATGGCGTTATCGAGACAAGCCGATCGTCCTGGATGATTTGGATCGTCTCTATGCCAATTCTGACTGTGTCCGTATTCTCAAACCCCTCTGCAATACCAGCCGTAAGAAGCGAATCAGCTGGCTGAGCAACGCCGTTGCTACCATTCCGGAATTACCGACTGAGTTCACTACGGACAGCAAGGTGATTTTTATCGCCAATGAATGGCGGTCGGTCAACGGAAATGTCCGAGCACTGGAGGATAGAACGATTATCCTCTGGTTCAATCCCACAACGGGGGAAATCCACCGAAAGACAGCCGAGTGGTTTAGTGATATGGAAGTGTACCGGTTCATCGGCAGCTACCTTCCGCATATTCCTCAATTGTCTATGCGATACTACGATAAAGGTAAGCGGTTACGTGAGGCCGGATTCCTGGATTGGCGTAAAAGCCTCCTACAGATGATGCTTCCCAATCGAACCATTGCCGTAGTAGCCGGCTTGCAACTTGATTTTCGATGGACAACAGACGATCAGCGAATCAAACAGTTTTTCACCGAAACGGGATTGTCACGGAGTACCTACTTTCGGGTGAAAGCCAAAATACCTCAGCCAATCGAACCACCAAGGAATATTCTTAACAGACCGGGTAAATTACGATTGGTTGGAGACGATTCGTAAAGGTTTGAGTCTGTAAAAGCCCGGATGTATCGACCGGTCGAACTCGATCAGGCCGGCATCCGATAATTCGCCCAACACGCGCTTGGCAGTACGGTCGCTGATGTTGAATTCCTTCTCCACCTCGCGGCGCGTCATCTTGCCCTCAGTCGACAACCGGTCCATTATCCATCGCTGTTTCTTATTCAGGATCAGCGACGGCTTTGCTGCTATAGGCTTTGAGGGACTATTGCCGGCATCGTCAGATTGATCCGCCAATCCCCCCTCTTCGTCATAAACCTCCACGACGATCCCGTCAGCCAGGTAGTATCCCTGGTCATCCTTATCGATGACATCTTTCTGTCCGCATTCATATCCCAGACGGGTGCGGGCGATTTTGATGAACCTGGCCCTTAACGAACAGACCGACCGTATCAGCGTGTTCTGCTCCGGTTCTGGGTTTAACTTTCGGGCTAGCACTCGGCTGCCAAGGTGAACATATTTATCATGGTCGTTGGTTTTCCGAAGAACTTGCAGTATCTGCCAAGCGTAACCCCGACGGCTTTTCTCGGTGATGATTTCTCCGCAAAATTCGATGCGACGCGGATGATAGGTCAAAATCCCGCCGGGGAATGGTACGAGCGACTTGGAGTGGCCAGTTATCGGTGTTTGCCGTGAATCGCTGTATGAGTTTTGTTCCTGCTCGCCGATATAATCATTCCCATTGCCAAGATCGGAAGCAAAAAGTTCGGCTGCTTCGGGCCAAGTAATCTTGACCCGATCGGTTTTACCGGACAGAAACTTTTTGATGACACGATCCAGCGTCCGGCCTT
>JAFGPC010000032.1 GCA_016926155.1 Sedimentisphaerales bacterium | reverse complement strand
CCCAACGGGGAAGACTATCTGTATATTTTTTACAATCGACAGAACGGTGTATATGTATTGCTGTCCTACAACCTGATCGAACAGAAGATGAGCACACCGCTGGCGTGCAACGGATATTCCTTCTTCGAGGAGGGGACGCTGATCTATTTCCGGGCCGACGGCGAAGCACAAAAGCATCATGTGATCCAGATCTGGACAACACCGTTTTACGGGCCGGACTATACGATCGATGTGCAGCGGGATTCGGCTTTGTATAAGATCGGAAACAAGCCCATCGTGCGGTGTATGGCCGAATGTATGGAGCTTCTAACCCTGATCGGCAAAGAGGAGAGCTACGCCAATCTGTACGTGGATATCGCTAGGAAAGCAGAGGCCATTCGCGACGCCTATTTCTGGATCGGATCAACGGATGTGGGGAATCTGGCGGAGCCGTTGGGCCAGATCAGGGATGCGGCGGCGGCAGCGATCGACGAATATGAAAAAGTCGTCCGCACACGACAGAATACGCGACGGCAGATCACTCAGGTCAAACAGCAGGTCGAACAGATCATTTCCACTGTCGATTATGATCAGCTCGAAAATATCCAGCAGTTTGTGGATCATCTGTCGCAGCTTCGGGCCGTTCGAGGGCAGGTGGTTTCACTCAAGGACCTGCGATATACCGACTTGGAGTTGGTCGAACAATTGGAAGACATGGTTGCCGAAAACACCGACCGACTCAGCGGGCTGTGTGTAGAGTTTCTTCTGGAGCCTGCCTCGCTGGATCCCTATCAACAGCGTGTGGTCGAGTTGAAAGATCAAATCGGCCGGGTGGAAAAAGTCGCTCAAGCCAGGGAACTGCAAGAGCAGGTCACCGAGACCGGGCGCCAGCTTGAAATGCTTACCGAAATCGTCAGCAACCTCAAAATCGCTGACGCCACACAGACCGTGGCGATTATCGACAACATCTCGCTGGTCTACTCGAAAGTCAACCAGGTTAAAGCCGCGTTAAAAAATCGGACCAGTGAACTGGCGGCCGTGGAGGGACAAGCTGAATTTACCTCCCAATTGAAACTCATCGATCAATCCGTTATCAATTATCTGGATATCTGTGACACTCCGGCCAAGTGTGATGAGTACCTGACAAAGGTCACGGTGCAGATGGAAACGCTGGAAAGCCGGTTTGCCGATTTCGACGACTTTATAGTGCAACTGGCTGAGAAACGTGAGGAACTGTATAACGCATTCGAATCGCGCAAGGTCCGGCTTGTCGCCGCCCGTAACCAGCGAGCTTCCGCCCTGATGACCGCGGCGGAGCGTGTGCTCAAGGGCATTGAGAATCGAGTCAAGGCATTCGGGCAAATCGATGAAATCAACGGCTATTTTGCATCCGACCTGATGGTCGAGCGCGTGCGGGATTCGGTCGATCAGTTGCAGGAACTGGGAGATTCAGTCAAGGCCGAGGACATCAAGGGCCGGCTAAAAACCCTGCAGCAGGATGCGATCCGTCAACTCAAGGACAAACAGGCCCTGTACGAAGACGGTGAAAATATCATTCGGCTGGGTTCGCATAAATTCAGTGTCAACCGCCAGCCGCTGGAGGGCACTATTGTTCGACGGGATGATGGAATGTTTTACCATCTGACCGGCACCGGATTTTTCGAGTCGATCACGGATGAAGCCTTCCTGGCGACCGAAGATGTATGGGATCTGGAACTGTCCAGTGAAAGTACCGATGTATATCGTGCCGAATATCTTGCCTGGGTGATGCTGAAGCAGTTGGAGGTAGATCCACAGGCCGATCCCGCCGGACTGCTTGAAACCGACTTCAAAGATGTAGTAAAGCAAGTGCAGACGTTTATGGGGCCCCGGTACGATGAGGGATATATCAAGGGCGTGCATGACCATGATGCCGCCGAGATTCTCCTGACCTTGATTGAAATGAAATCCAAAATCGGCCTCTTGCAGTATCCGACACAGGCGCGGGCATTGGCGGCCATGTTCTGGATGCTGTTCGATAATCCCTCCGTCAGAGATTTGATTGCGGCCGGAATCGATGGCGCCGGTCGAATTCGTGACCTTTTTGCTGGAAGCAATATTCAGAATCGTTACATCAACGAACTTGTATCGCGTATGAGACCATTTGTGGAAGAGACAGAGCTGTTTGATACGGCCTGGATCGATCCGGCCTGTGAATATCTGTTTTATGAGTTATCTGAAGGCAGGGGATTTGTTGTCAGCCATGATGCATCCGAGCTTCGGGATGGGCTTATACGTCATTTGTCCGAAACCAAATCCAGGGAACGATTCGACAAACTCATTACATCCGTATCCGCCGATCCATTGAGCAAGTACCGTTTCCTGCGAGACTGGACAACCTCCTATATTCAGCACAATGACGAAAACCAACGGCTGGAGTATGTTGACGAAGTGGCGGCACTGCTGATGGACGAACAGGCCGATAAACGCCCGGTATTAGACGAGCCGATTCAAGTGGAACTTACTGAAATGGTGGGGAACCATCCTTGTATCAGTCAGGAGCGCTATGTTTTAAATTTCTGTCATTTCATGACACGCCTGCAGGATCATCAAGATCGGATTGTTCCACGATTTCAACAATATCAGCAGCAAAAGAAAGAGCTGATCGAACGGTATGGCGAGCAGTTGCGTCTGAGTGAATTTCAGCCGCGAGTACTGACCACATTCGTACGAAATAAACTGATCGATAAAGTCTATCTGCCTTTGCTGGGCGATAATCTGGCCAAACAGATCGGCACCGCCGATACCCAGAAACGTACCGACCGCCAGGGATTACTGCTTTTGATCAGTCCACCTGGTTATGGCAAGACGACATTGATGGAGTATATTGCCAACCGGCTGGGATTGATTTTCATGAAAATCAACGGGCCTGCGATCGGCCATCGCATCACCTCGTTCGATCCGGTCGAGGCTCCCAATGCCGCCGCCCGTGAAGAGCTCAACAAGCTGAATTTAGCTTTCGAGATGGGCGACAATGTGATGATTTATGTCGATGACATCCAACACACCAACCCCGAATTCCTACAGAAATTTATTTCGCTGTGCGACGCCCAGCGCCGCGTTGAAGGCATTTTTCGCGGGCGAACCCGTACCTATGATCTACGGGGTAAGCGGGTATGCGTTGTGATGGCGGGCAATCCCTACACCGAAAGCGGAGAAAAATTCAAGATACCCGACATGCTCGGCAACCGGGCTGATACTTATAACATCGGTGACATTGTCGGAGACAACTACGATGAATTCGTCATGAGCTATGTGGAGAACTGTCTGACGAGCAATCCGATCATGGAAACACTTGCACAGCGAAGTCAGAATGATGTATACGAGATTATGAAACTGACCGAAACCGGACAGGAGGAAGGTCTGGACCTGGAAGGTAACTACTCGGTCGATGAGTTGAATGAATACGTTGCGACCATGAAAAAACTGTTTACCGTTCGCCAGGTCGTGCTGCGTGTGAATCAGGAATATATCCGCAGTGCAGGGATGGCCGAAGAATATCGCACGGAGCCGGCATTTCTGCTGCAAGGCTCCTATCGAAACATGAACCGAATCGCCTCGCGTGTATTACCGGTCATGAACGATCAGGAGTTATGGACACTGATTTTCTCGGCTTATGAACAGGATGCCCAGACTTTGACAACCGGGGCCGAAGCCAACCTGCTCAAGTTTCGCGAACTGACCGACCGGCTGACGGAAGAACAGGTAACGCGATGGAACGATATCAAGAAAACCTTCCAACGCAATCAACTGCTCGGAGGAGACAGCGAGGACAAAGTCGGCAAGATCATTCGACAGCTTAATGCGTTCAGTGCAGGCCTGGACTCCATCAAGGATGTCATTGCCGAGGGTGTTACGACAATGACCTCGACGAGAACGCAGCCGGAGGGGGAGCCTGCAGGTCGGCAGGTACAACAGCTCGGTCGAGAAATGCTGGATCGAATGAATGAACTGATTGAAACGATTCGCCAGCAGCGGAAGTTGCAGGCCGAACAGGAGGACCGGGCCCAGAGCGAGAAGGAAAAAGAGAACACGGAAATGTTGGTCGCCGTATTGGAAGAGCAGTTCCGTACGATGGAGACATGGCTGACACCCGTGCATCACAGCGATGCCGATCGACAGGAGTACTTCCAGATGCTGGTCGAGCGATTTGAGGCGATGGTGCATGGTTACACGCGATTGATCGAAGCCTTGCGGGCCAAATATGAGCTCATTTGTCAGAATGGACAGGCACAGCAGGCAGAGAATCCGGATCAGACCAAACGAATCAGGGGACGACGGAAAAGGACCAACGATACGGACGAAGAGACTCGTTAAAACGGATATAGATCGATTATGGGGCGGATTACACAATTAAAACGAATTACAAGGGCTCGCATTGAGGCCTTTCTTGATTCTCTGGAACGGCCGGAAGAAATTTTACCGCAATTGATCCGGGAAATAGAAGCCAAGGTGAAAGAAGCTACCAATGCTGAAGCCAAGGCTTTGGGGGCGGTCCGGGGAAGCCAGCGACGTTTCGATGAGGCCAGAGGACGCGTACTGCGTTTGGAAGAAGGGGCCCGGTGTGCTCTCCAGTCCGAGGATATGGATACCGCCCGACAGGCCGTAGGAGCGTTGATCGAAACAGAAAAAAAAATCGAGCAACGCCGCAAAGACTTGGATACGGCTCAGGCGGCTTATCAAAACGCACTCTCTGTGAGGGAACAATTGCAGCAGAGTCTCAAGGATTTGAAAATCCGCTCCAAGGACCTCCTGACGCGACAACGATCGGTTACTGTTCGACAAAAGATTCAAAATCAGGTTATGCAAATCGATCTTTCCGGCGGGCAGAGCATTCTTGATGCCGTAGCGCGGATGGAAGCCAAAATAGACCAGACCCAGGCACAACTTGAAATCGACTCTTCGGTGAATCAGGACTTGCGTTTAGCCTTCGAGCCCAGGGATACTTCCGAGCTGGAGCGAAACGCCCAGGTGCAGCGACGTCTGGATCGATTAAAGCACGAGATCAATTAAACTCAATGAGATTGGCTTGAAACTGCTGATTTTCCCCTTTCCTTTTTACCGATCTTGCGTACAGTATGGCTTTGCATTTTCGATTTTCTTTTACCAGGAGTATGAAACCAATGACGGCACAGATTATTGATGGAAAGGCCGTAGCGGAACAGTTGCGGGCGGAATTGAAAAGCAAGGTCGCAGACCTGAAAACGAAGGATATTCTACCGGGACTGGCCGTCGTTCTGGTGGGGGACGATCCGGCATCACGGTCATATGTTACGGCAAAAGGACGAGCCTGTGATGAAATCGGGCTTTACTCAGATAACCGTTGTTTGCCCGAATTAACCGCTCAGGAGGACTTGATTTCCCTGGTGGAAGAATTCAATCACGACCCACGTATTCATGGAATTCTTGTACAACTTCCATTGCCGAAGCATATTGACGAGGGGCCGGTTGTCCTGGCTATCGATCCGGCCAAGGATGTAGATGGCTTTCATCCAGTGAATGTGGGTAAAATGGTGATTGGTCAGGAGTGTTTCCTCCCCTGTACTCCGCACGGAATCCTGCAGCTTCTGCTCCGCAGTGGAGTCCAAATCGAAGGGGCCGAAGTTGTGGTAGTCGGCCGCAGCAATATTGTGGGCAAGCCCATCGCCAACATGCTTATCCAGAAAAGTCTTACAGGAAATGCCACTGTGACGGTCTGTCATACGCGAACTCACAATTTGGCCGATCATGTTCGTCGCGCTGATATTATCATTGCCGCCGCCGGTCGTCCCAATACCATCACAGCGGACATGGTCAAAGAGGGGGCAGTCGTGATTGACGTGGGAGTCAACCGTGTGGAAGATGCAACCCGAAAACGGGGTTATCGACTTGTTGGCGATGTGGATTTTGATTCGGTCAAGGAAAAGGCAAGCCTGATCACTCCCGTACCCGGTGGAGTGGGACCCATGACCATCACTATGTTGCTGTACAATACGGTACAATCTGCAATGCGGGCGGCTGGATTGGAAGCATAAACGGATTCACTTCCAGTCATTGTTTTTCTTTACGGAGTTTGGAACGGAACTAGCGAGAATCGGTTTCGGGTCCTTCTTTCCAGCCCCCTTTGTTCTTCCATTCGCGGTTTTCGGTGCTGGTATCGGAATGGGTTACTGAAAAGAGCAACCAGTCTATCGTCTTTTCCACGGTATTGTCATGATACTGCAGGCTGATCGTTCCAACCCAATTACATGCCTTATTTATGGAATTTAATGCAGTAATCGGCCTGGATCGAAAAACATGTTGTTTGGCCTGTTCGCTGTGACTGATCGGAAGAAGGTAAAGAACAAATATTATGAAAGCGAAAAGAAAATAGCCCAGAACAAATCCCAGTATGCCTGCGCCGAAAGTTTCAAAGATCCGTGGAAACTGCACTTCAGATATGCCTGTTAAGTAGCAAGCCGTAATTGCCTGTAAAATGAGAAAAAGAAGACTTGCCAGTAAAATAATGCTGACAGCGTATCCATATCCAGACAGTTCCATTTCCGGCAGGTGGTCGATCAGCCAGGGAGTGAACATTACTCCGACATAGATCGCCACCAACAGGTTGAACAGGCTCTGCCAGACCATGTAGAATCCGATCCGAAGGCCTACATAGGCAAAAATCAAACCTCCGATGGCAACCAGCCAGAATGACATCTTTCTCTCATCCCAAATGCGTTGTTACTCGTTTCACTTCATCGATAGTTGTGATCCCCGCGGCTACTTTGGCCAATCCCTCCCGGCGAAGATGGGAACGACCCCGGTTGTCGCCGTCTTGCTTGAGCTGTGCCAGAGACACGCCCTCCCCGGTCAATGTGGCCTTGAGATTGTCGTCCACATGCAAAACATCCACAATCGCCACTCGCCCCATAAAGCCTGTATTGTTACATTTCTTGCATCCGACCGGCTGCATGACCGTGCCCGGATCAAAACCGTACCGCTCCAGACTGGCGATCTGTTCGGCATCCGGTTGGGCAGGCTGTTTACAATGATCACAGAGACGCCGTACCAGCCGTTGTGAGATAATCACATGTAAAGCCGACGCCAGCACCAGCGGCTTGATTTCCAGGTCGATCAGCCGGGCCAAAGTAGCCAGGTTGCTGCTGCTGTGTAATGTCGCAAGGACCAGATGTCCCGTATGAGCCGCCTGAACGGCCATCTTGGCAGTTTCGCTGTCGCGAATTTCCCCGACAACAATGATATCCGGATCCTGACGCAAAATACTCCGCATCGAATTGGCAAAGGTGATATTGGCTTTGGGATTGACCTCCATTTGACTGGCGTGCGGCAGAACATATTCAATCGGATCCTCGACTGTGACCACATTGCGCGTATAGAAGTCGACCTCTCCCAGCATACCATATAAGGTCGTTGTCTTTCCGCTGCCCGTGGGGCCACAGACCAGAACCATGCCTTGGGGTTGATCGATTGCTTCTTTAATCAGGCGATGTCCTTCTTCCGACAAGCCGATCTGATCCAGTTTAAGCATACCTTGTGCCTGGTTAAGCACACGCAGCGACAATTTTTCCCCGCCAAGCACACCGGCGCTGGCCACCCGGAAATAGACGTCTCCCGCGGATATTCTGGCCATGAACGCTCCATCCAGAGCACGCCGCCTCTCGGCAATATCCATTCCTGCGATGGCCTTGATGCTGTTGACCATGGCCTTGGCCCGGTCGGTCTCCACCTCATCCACGATCCGCAGGTAGCCATCCACACGATACCGAACCGTGTAGATTCCGGAACTCTTTGGATCGATCAGGATATCACTGGCTCGCTGCTTGATTCCCTCCAGCAAGATGTGATGCGTGAATTCCAACGTCTTCTGGTCGGTAAGGCTTTCCACATCCTTTCCGCCGGCTTCGACGAAGAAATTACGGCCTGAAGAATCCAGTAGCTCGATATAATTTTCATCCCGTACCTTGCGGGTGGCGAGGTTTTTCCGGCTGACAAAGGCGTTTCCGAAAAGGTAACTCAGGATATCGTCAAAATGAATGTCTCCATCCTGTAATTTGGTTGTCATGTCCGCGACACTCAGGACAAAGAAAATAAAAGGGCCAATCACGAGAGACAAAACACTGACCAGGGCCTTGTATCGTTCGGTAACCAATGTACTGTACTCTACTCGCTGAACACAGTACAGGCACAGATAGAACCAACCCACAAGGACAAACAGCTTGATAGGGCCAAAGGACAGGATAGAGGGATTCAAGGCATCCGGCCCGGAGTAAGGCACTATCTGGGCGATCTGGGAAAGTGATACCATGCTGTTATCCAGTAAGATCATATTGATTCCCTTGATTCCCTTTCAAGTATACCATCGATCCGGCTCGACGCAAGCAGTCCTCCGTAGAAACTCATCAGAATGCAAAACGAGAAGTGTTTATACTCGTTTCATTGGATTGATGTCAATCTAAATCCATAACGTGCTCGGATACCATGAAAAGCTGAAAAAAAAGACGGCGAACTTGAGTTCGCCGTCTTTTCTTGCATCGGGATGAATCGTCCGGCTATTGTTCCGGTTCAGTCCGAGCCTTTTCCATCGCCTTTTTAACGATTTCCTGGACTCGCATGTTTTCCTGCTCTTCGGCGGTCAATACTGGGGAGGCTGAAGTCGATCCAGGAGCGGTTTGAGTGGAACTCATTTTTTCCACCTCAGGTTGGGTTACGATTTCCGTGGTGTCGCTGTCTTCCCTGTCTTGATTCATATTCCCTGGAACGGCCTCATTACTGTCTCCTTCATTTTTAAAGAGAGCTTCCTGAATGGCCTGATCCAATTCCGAGAGAATGCTTTCCATACGTTTTCGCGGCTGCTCAAGCTGTTTCATGTTATCCGTATCGGAAGGAATCGCCTGAAGATTTTCATCATCAAAGACATACGGTGTGACAAACACAAGAAGTTCACTGTTAGATAGTTCATTGTCAGTATGTTTAAAGGCCTCTCCCAGAATCGGTATATCTCCCAACAACGGAACTTTATTCAGTACCTTGGAATCTTTCTGGGTTAAAATGCCGCCGAGAATGATGGTTTGACCGTTTTTAACAATAATACTGGTTGTTGTATCCAGTTTATTGGTTGAGACTTGTCCGTTCACTTCGGATCCAACTTCAGAGATCTGTAGATTGATCGTCATATCTACAGCTTTTTCCGGTGTGATATTCGGGCGTACCCGCAGGGTTATACCGACATCGCGGTAGTTATAGGAGTTGACCACCGAGTTAGGATTGGAGCTGTCGGTCTGGCTTTGTTCAAGGAAAGCGATTTCCTGGCCTTTGATAAAGGCCGCTTCCTTGTTATCCTTGGTCCAGAGTGTAGGTTGGTTGAGAATCTGAGCGTTGGCCTGATTTACCAACAGATCGACAAGAGCATATACGCTGGTATCAAAACTCAGGATCGTATTGCCCCGCGTCTCATCTCTGATAATTCCTCCCAATGCACGCAGGGCATCGATACCAACATCTCCCAAGGCCTGTTGATTTGTGGAATACCGCACACCCAGAGATTCGATATTGCTATGATCGGCAGTCATGATCACCACCTTGACCATGACCTGCATCCCAGGCTGATCCAGGTCTTTGATCATATTGCGGATATCATCCATATATTCCGACGGCGCCAGAACCAAAATCGCCTTACTGCGATGTACGGGGATGAATCGGATCTTTCCGATCAGATTGCTTGTGGGCGTTTCTTCCGTGGTGTTGGTTCGGGTTTGCCGATTCCACCATGGTGTAATCGTTCCGCTAGACTCTTCTTCCTGACCGGCAACACTGGAGCCTGTATCGGCAGAATACTCACTTAGCCCTCGGCTGCTCCGCTGCAGTGTGGCGGTTGTGCCCGGTTCATTGAGCAAAGCGTTCAATTGGTCACAGAGATCTTCGGCATCGGCATAGTTCAGAGTGATGACCTGCGGAATTTCCGCCTTTTCCTCGCTGTCGAGATCTTTGATCAGCTTTTCGATCACATCATAAGCTTCAGGAATCTTGCTGATGATGATGATTTTCTTGGTATTCGGCACCGGTTCAAAAGTAAATAAACCGTATAGGGAGCCGACAATCTTGCTTCTCTCGTCCTCCATCGTGGAGCGGCCGCCGAAGATCATGCGGACCAGGTTATTGGAGCTGCTGCCGCTGTCGGTGGCGCTGAAAAGCGTGCTCAACAACTCGGACATCTGCACCGGATCGGAATTGTGGAGGGTAACAAGCCGGTACTGATCCTTGGTGATATCCAGGGGGACATCCCATTCTTCGGTGATCTGCTTGGCGAT
>JAFGPC010000031.1 GCA_016926155.1 Sedimentisphaerales bacterium | reverse complement strand
TGACTTGGATGAAATCCACAGTATAACAAAGAGACAACCAAGCCAATAATCCGGCTTGACACATGGCGTGCTTTCAGAGATGACGGTACCTGAAAACAAATCCGGGGTGATAGTAAAAAAAAGCGTTGGCGGAGCCGGCCCTACAGGGCTAGAGCAACATTACCCCTGCGTCCCTGCAGCGCTTTACCATTTCTTCGGGCCAAACGCTTGCATGCACTTCGCCGACATGCAGTTTTCGCAGAAAGTACATACACAGCCTCGATTGACCGATTCCGCCTCCGATGGTCAGCGGCAGTTCGTTGTTTAGAAGCCGGCGGTGCCATGTCATCTCTTTTCGTTCCGGCACACCCCGTATGTCCAACTGCCGGAGCATGGCTTCGCGGTCGACCCGTATGCCCATTGAGGACATCTCCATCGCCCGATTCAGCAGCGGATACCACAACAGGATATCCCCGTTGAGCCCCTTGGCGCCCTCGCTCGTAGGTGTCGTCCAGTCATCGTAATCCGGCGCGCGGTTATCGTGCATTGTCCCATCCGCCAATTCGCCGCCGATGCCGATTACAAAGACCGCACCCCGTTCCTGCGTGATCCTGTTCTCACGCTCTCTCGGATCAAGATCAGGATACATCTGTAGAAGTTGCTCGGAATGGATAAATGTAATCTCCTTCGGAAGCATTGGCTTAACGTGCAGATATTTCTTGTCAACCGCCGCTTCCGTTTTCTTTAGGACATCATAGATTTTCCGCACAATGACCTTCAGGAAATCCAGATTCCTCTCATCGGCGCTGATGACCCTCTCCCAGTCCCACTGATCGACGTACACCGAGTGCAGATTGTCCAGGCATTCCTCGTCCGGCCGAATCGCGTTCATATCCGTATAGAGCCCCTCGCCGTTCTCGAAACCATAGTCGGCCAGAACCATCCGTTTCCACTTGGCCAGCGAAAAAAGGCATTCGACATCGCTGTAACTGTCGTCCCTGATTTTGAAAGCCGCCTTGGTTTCGATACCATTCAGATCGTCGTTGATCCCTGAGCCCTTACGCAGGAACAGAGGGGCTGAGATCCGCTGCAGATTTAACGCATCGGCCAGATTGTCCTGAAAGAAGTCCTTTATGTATTTGATCCCTCTTTCGGTATCCCGCAGTGTTAACAGCGGCTTGTAATCTCCATTCAAAACCAGATTCGACATCCAATCGTCTCCCATTGTTTATCATCTGAATACGGCGCAAATATCGCTTGGCAACCTAAAAAGTCCCGGAATCATACGAGGTTTTTATCTTTGAGGCAAGCAAATGTTGAGTTTGACAAGGATTGCACAATCGTGGTTGGTTCCTTCGCTCAAATCACTCTTGTCCAAGATAAGGTATTGACAATACACATCATAATGGCGACAAAAGGCCCTACAGGATTTTCGATTTTCGTTTTTCCATTTGGAATTTCAAAAGGAAATTCTTTTCTGTTATATTGAAATCGGCAGGACGGGCTGAGGCGGCCTGTAGAGAAGGGGAATTCGGGCATGGAAGAACCGATGGATATCGAGAAGAATCGGACGGCCGAGGCGGTTATGTGGGGGCCCAGCGAAGGGGGCAAGGTGCAGTGTTTTCTATGCAACTTCCGTTGTGTGATCGCGAAAGGGCGGCTGGGGCGCTGCGGCGTGAGAAGGAATGTGAAAGGACGGCTGCAATCTCTCAATTATCATCGGGTGTGTGCGGCCAATGTCGATCCGATTGAGAAAAAGCCACTGTTCCATTTCCAGCCGGGCAGCAAGAGCTTTTCCATCGCGGCGCCGGGGTGTAATTTCCGCTGCGATTTCTGTCAGAACTGGCAGATCAGCCAGATGGCCGAGGCCGACGGCGACCTGTACGGCCGGTCGATCCGCCCGAAGGATATAGTGATTTCGGCGATTCACGGGCAGTGCAAGAGCATCGCGTATACGTATACCGAACCGACGATTTTTATGGAACTGGCTTCCGAATGTGCCCGGCTGGCCCGCAAGGAAGGGTTGGCCAATGTGTTTGTGAGTAATGGGTATATGTCGACCGAGGCGATCGAGTTTGCACGACCGTGGCTGGATGGGATCAATATCGATCTCAAGTCGTTTCGGGAGGAATATTATAAAAGTCTATGTCACGCCCGGCTTGGGCCGGTATTGGATACGATTCGGTACATTGCGAAAAAGACGGATATCTGGATGGAACTGACGACGCTGATTGTGCCGGGGCAGAATGATTCAGACGAGGAGCTACGCGAGATTGCCCGTTTTATCGCTACCGAAGCCGGGCAGGGTGTGCCATGGCATGTGAGTCGATTTTATCCGCAGTACCATATGGAAGATACGGCGCCGACGCCTGTGAAAACGCTGGAACGGGCATACGATATCGGTAAGGAAGAGGGACTCCAGTTCATTTATATCGGTAACCTACCGGGAACGCGGGCCGAGAGCACATTCTGTCCTTCATGCGGGACGCTGCTTGTCGAACGGATGGGCTATACGATTCAGAAAAATGTAATCCACGACGGCCGCTGTCCGCAGTGTGATGCGGAGATTCCCGGTTTTGGATTGTGATCGGAAGTACAATTCAGGAACGGGCCTGTTCCAGCCAGAACTGGGCGATGGCTTTGTAGAAGGTGCTGATAGCCAAGATGGCGCAATGGCGATGTTCCGGGGGCAGGTCAGGGACTTGGGTAAGCACATCTGTGGCACTGATTGTCAGAGCTTCTTGAAGAGATTTATCCAGGATGAATCGAGAGACAGTCCGCCCGCATAGGCGGGTGTATTCGCAGCCGTCCGTATGATATCGTACATACGTAATGCGCTGGTCCTCTATGACCAGATAGAATTCCATCGTGTCGCCACAGGGACCGGTGAGCCAGGCGCCTGCGGTGGGATCATTCATACGTCCAAAAAATTCGTCCTGGACCTCTTCCATGAATCGTCTCTCTTTTCAGGTTGCAGTCTTTTGGTTTTGCCTCTTGTCTGGTTACCTATGAACGGGATTGCCCACGTCTATGGCCGAAACGTCTCCTCCGCCCACAGGATTGTGGGAGTGGGGGCAGGCTTTTCGGACCTGTGCCATCGTTGCGTTCATAGATCTTAAATTCTCCGCCTTCGATGCGCAGCGCTTTTCCATGGACCAGAGCATCGGCAATCTTTTTGTGAGAGGAATCAAGAATACGGCCGAACGTTTGCCGGGAGATGTTCATCTGTTCGGCGGCGTCGGCCTGGTACAATCCTTCCCAGTCGGCCAGGCGAACGGCTTCGAATTCATCTATCGTTAAAGCCACATGTTCCAGGAAACGCATGGGAGCACCCTGCGGCTTAAAGAAGCCGCATTGGGGCATGATTCCTACGCGTCGGCAATGTTTCGGTCTGGGCATTATTGATTCTATACGTCAATGATCACATGCATTTGGTCCGCAGGCCAGTTGTCCTGCTAGGTACGATTCAACCAGTTGCTCGGGGGTATTGTCGGGAGCACCGGTCAATACGTCAATGCCATTGGCGGAAAAAAGCTGCTGTGCTCTTTGCCCCATGCCTCCTGCGATGACCAGATCCACACCCAGTTTGGCCAGCCAGCGCGGCAGGACGCCCGGTTCATGAGCGGGGGGATTGTGCAAATCGACCTGCCCGATGGTCCTGGTTTCCGGATCTGCATCGACGACAGCGAACTGTTGACAATGGCCGAAATGTGCCGATAAACGTCCATTATATAATGGTATTGCAATCTTCATTTCATTCTCCTGTTGTTGATAATTTTCCTATATCAAACCTTAAGTATGGCTTGCCTCCGTTGTATGGTTTTTGATGCAATCGATCAGACATCTTTTCCGGATCGGGCAAGATACAGCACAAGGTTTGTAGCTACTGTAGTCTTACCCGTTTCTCCTTTACCGTTGATGACTGCAATCATTTGAGGTTTCGTTATCCCTGTAATCCTGTGCCGGAATGCGAATCCACATTGGCTTCATTTACCGGCTGAAGGAGTCCGTCATTGAAATCCTTAACGGCTTTCTCAACTGTTCCCACTACGTCCGTGTACACCTGTACGTCTCCTGCCTGGAGTGTGCGGAATGCATTGGGCCCGCAATTGCCGGTAAGCACGGCCCCGGCACCTGCTTCTATCACTGCCTGGGCGGCTGCGATTCCGGCCCCGCTGGAAGCATTTGTGGCATTATTGTTTATTGCTTGCCATTGCGAGCTTTCTGTGTCCACCAAGAGAAAGAATGCGGCCCGTCCAAATCGGGGATCCACGTCGGAATTCAAATCCGGCTCTCGAGCAGTAACAACAATCTTCATGAGACACCCCTTCATTTAGACATCGGGCCGGACAAGATTGGCCCGGCCCGATAGCTTTCCTTGTTTATTTCTGATTTTGAATCTCGGAAATCCGTTCGTTGATTTCATTCAGGGTCTGCTGCAGGTTTTCAGACTGCTGTCGAAGCATCTGAAGTTCCTGTTCGGTCGACAATGTTGCCGGCGGTACGATTCCGGGGCCATACCAGCCGCCCCAGCCGGATCCACGGAATCCCCATCCGCGTCCCATACCTCGTCCGCGCCCAAAGCCACGACCTGCGCCCCAGAAACCTCGCCCGGGTGCTGGATTCATATACCCCGGAACGGGGTGTCCCGCACAAAAACCTGCCGCTCTACCTGTTATGGGTCCCATTCCTGCCGGACCTGTTCGATCTCCACCTGGCATTGTTATACCTCCCTTCTTGGAAAAGAATTTACTCTCTTATCATTTGTATCCCACATTGTGGACAACTTTGCTGATTGCATGGACTGCCCATGATGTGCGGTTGTTTGTACCCGCAGTTCGGACAGGTACAGACACCATCATTACGGGGAGATGATGAACCTCCGCTACGACCGCCTCGTCCAAAGCGGCGTCTTCGGCCACCACCACCGCCACCGATTCCTGTCGGGCCTGTGCCGTCGCCTCTAGGCATCGTATACCTCCTTTCTTGCGGCATTACCTTGCGGCTCCACGTGCCTATTGTTTTTGTCGCCGTCTAAAATCATATATTGTCCTATTGTGCAGCCGATATGTCGTGCCACCACAGGGCATTTTGCTTTGAGCAGGTAAAAGATACGAGTCTGTACACTACTTAGTGATTCAAAGTTGCCTTGTCCTTTGGCGATCACGAGATCGGCTTTATGAAAAGCCCTGCAAAACGGATCACTGCATTGTTCCAGGATGGTTCCGGGAGCATCAGACCCATTCGAAATCACTGGAACAATCTTATCAAGCCCCGTTTGCCGCGCATCTTCCAGAGTAGCGTCGTTGATAATCGGACCTCCACGAACAGCAGCGATTATTTTTTCCGGTCCCAGTTGTTCGATAAGTAAGCGATCGAATACGATTTCTCCTGCATTGTCGCAGAGATATAAAATGGTTCTGGATTGAAGGCTTTTAGAACGCAGGGATTGAATTGCCTCCGGTGAAATATTTGCGTGCATAGCCTCCCGCAAATTTTTCCGAATGGCCTGTTCCGATACATCGGTATAATGATCCACACCGAAATCAATCACATTCCCCGCCAGGGCCAGGCGAAGCGCGGTCGAAAACGGTTCCGGCGAGTCGGATACCCACCGGTTTAGTTCCGGCAATAATGTCATGGCGATCCGATTGCTGCGATCCTTGATAAGGCGATAGGGATCCGGATTTTCTGATAATTCCCGGATCATCCGATGGATCCGCTGTCCCATGGCTGCCGGAGTGGTCGCTTGAAAGTCCAATTCGGCAGTAGCCCGAAGCGCTTGGCGGACTGCCTGCTCATGGAGCAACGGATCGTCTGTCACCGTCGAGATCACATCCACTGTTTGCCGTAAAAAACACGGAATACAATCCAGGTACGTATGCACAATCTATTTCCTTATATTGGTTCAAAGTGCCGGAATCCAGTGGTAAGCCCCAGGACATACGATCCAGATCGGCTTCAATTATAATTATGGGCATATGCTCATAAAAGTTCAACAAAAACCTGGTAAAATCCGAAAAAAAATTATATACGCATAAGAAGGCATCGTGTCAGGTCCGATAAAATAAAGTTTTTTCAAGAATTTATGATTGGAGAATCACAGGTGAAACGGGATATCTCAATCACCGTATTGGTTACAAACACAGTTTTTGGTCCAAAATTCAAGGCCGAACACGGCCTATCGTTGTGGATTGAATATGGCGGGAAGAGAATCCTTTTCGATACCGGTCAGAGCAACCTGTTATTTTCCAACGCCGGATTGCTCGATGTGGATCTGACAAAGGCCGATGCGGTGATTCTAAGCCATGGCCATTATGATCATACAGGAGGATTGAATCGTTTTCTAAAAATAGTCCCTGATGCGAGGGTGTATTTGCATCCAAAGGCCCTCGATCGCAAATTCAGTCAGAAAGACGGACGGATCAGGGAAATTGGAATGCAATCTTCTACGAGACATACTCTCCTGGAAAGAGTACGGGAAAAAACCGCAGTGGAAACGGAGAGGCCAACCGTCGTATTTCCGGGCGTCACAGTTACTGGACAGATCCCAAGGATATCTGAATTTGAACACTATTCAGGGGATTTCTATCTGGATAGGCCGTGTCGGACGGAGGATTCTCTGATGGACGATCAGGCCATGGTTCTGGATTTGGATAACGGTGCAGTTGTTGTATTGGGCTGTTGTCATGCGGGAATCATTAATACACTTCAATACATCAGAACGATCACATCCAAGAGAATTTCAGCGGTGATTGGGGGGATGCATCTTTCCAATGCTTCCGAGTCAAGAGTGAAAAAAACCGTTTCTTTTTTGAACGACTTTAACATCGAAATGATGGCTCCCATGCATTGTACGGGTTTCTCAGCATCGGTGGCATTGAAAAACGCATTTCGATCAGAGTTTGTTGAATGTCCTGTAGGTTACCGTCTCCATTTGCCTTTGTGATAAAGAATTTCATGCTTTGTGATCCTGTCTGTTCAGAAGCGATGAACTGTTCCGGCAAGAGCCTGGTCAAAGCGTTGAATCAGGAGTTTTACATTTCCTTCGCACGATTCTTCGAGTAGAATCCATCCTTGTCAGATTGAGTAATCAAACGGAGAGGATAGCGTGAAGATTATTGCGGATCAGAATATTCCATTCGTGGCCGAGTGTTTCGGTTCGATCGGCGAGGTGGCAACAATGTCCGGGCGGGAAATGACTGCCGAGCGGATAGCCGATGCGGACATCCTGCTGGTACGGAGCATTACAAAGGTCAATGCGGCGTTGCTTGGCGGCAGCAAAATCCGGTTTGTGGCGACGGCCACGATCGGGACCGATCATATCGACCTGAATTATCTGGCTTCAGAAAAGATCGGGTTTGCCTCGGCTCCGGGTTCCAACGCCAACAGCGTGGCCGAGTGGGTGGTCGCCGCGCTGCTGGCCCTGGGGAAAAAGCAGCGTTTTTCTCTGGAAGGAAAGAGTATCGGTATTGTCGGCGTGGGGAATGTCGGCAGCAAAGTCGAGGCCAAGTGCCGAGCTCTGGGAATGGAAGTCGTGCTTAACGATCCCCCGCTGGAAAGGCAAACCGGTGATGCCAAATACCGCCCTTTGTCGGAAGCACTGACCTGTGATTTTGTGACGATGCATGTGCCCTTGACAAAGGAAGGGCCTGATAAAACGGCCCATCTGGCCGATGTCGAATTCTTTACGGCGATGAAGTCGGGTGCCTATTTTATCAACAGTTCACGGGGCGGGGTACATGATACAGCGGCATTGAAGGCGACGATTCAGAATCAACAGATTGCCGGCTGTATTCTGGATGTGTGGGAGAATGAGCCGCGGGTGGATGAGGAATTGCTCTTGAAGGCCCAGTTGTCTACACCGCATATCGCGGGGTATTCTTTCGATGGCAAGGTCCTGGGAATGATCATGATATACGAAGCGGCATGCCGCCACTTTGGCATCCCTGTCAAGCATACGATTCATGATTTTTTGCCGGCGCCGGAAGTACCTGAGATTCGAATCGATGGGCCGATCGAGAATGAAGAGAGGCTCATTCATGATATCGTGCAGCAGGTGTATGCAATCAATCGCGACGATTTCAATATGCGCGAGATTTTGATCATTCCCCCCGAGCAGCGGAGCAAATGGTTCGACGACCTTCGGAAAAATTACCCCATCCGCCGCGAGTTTCAAAATACAACCGTTGCTCTTCCATCAGTCGATAATTCCCTTGAGAAGAAACTGACTGGGATCGGATTTCAAGTGAAAGTGTGAACATTGAAATGAATCGGTATGGAACAATTCTGGAATGGCCTTTGGGAACGCTGGATTTTTCTCATGGTCCCGTGGTGATGGGCGTGCTGAATGTCACTCCCGATTCGTTCAGTGATGGAGGGATGTATTTTGAAACCGATGCGGCAGTGATGCGTGGGCTGGAGATGGTCGAGCAGGGGGCCGGGATCATTGACATCGGTCCAGAGTCGTCCCGTCCCGGCTCACGGCGTGTGGAAGCCATAGAGCAGATCCGCCGATCCGTACCGATCATCGAAAAGCTTGCAGATCAGATAACTGTGCCGATCAGCATCGATACGTATCTGCCCGAAGTGGCCCGGGCGGCCCTGGATGCAGGGGCAGCCATGGTCAACGATATCACAGCGATGGGCAATGATACAATGGCAACGTTGGCGGCGGATCGCAGAGCGGCGGTTGTGTTGATGCACATGCAGGGCGATCCGGCGACTATGCAGGCCGATCCTCATTATGAGGATGTGACGACGGAGGTGCTGGACTTTCTGCTGACCCGGGCGCAGAAGGCCGAACAGGCGGGCATCCCTCCTGAGCGGATTTTCATCGATCCGGGGATCGGATTCGGCAAGACAACCCGTCATAACCTGCAATTGCTGCATGATATCGACCGTTTTACAGGATCGGGGTATCCGGTGCTGGCCGGGACCAGCCGAAAGCGATTTATCGGCGAGATCACCAGACGCAAGGAGACGGCCGACCGTATATTCGGTACGGCTGCGACAGTCGCGCATTGTGCGGGCAGGGGAGTGGCTGTCGTGCGGGTGCATGATGTGGCGGGGGCGGTGGATGTGGTCCGAATGATAACAGCCATTGAGAGACAGACTTCCTGAGGACAGAGGAATGCAGGGACCGACGGCCATCTGGAATCTGGGGATTATCGCGATCACCGTGGTCGTGTCCTATCGCGGTTTAATGTACCCATCACTAATGGATCAGTACCTGTTCGAGCCGGCGCGAATCCTGCGGGATAAGGAATATTATCGTCTGGTGACCAGTGGCTTTTTGCATGCAGACGGGATACACCTGCTGTTCAACATGTATTCGCTCTATGCGTTCGGGCGCTATATTGAGGAATATGTCGGAATCAAAACCTTTTTGCTGATTTACTTTTCCGGCATTATCGGCGGCAACCTGCTTTCGCTATACCTGCATCGGCATCATGAATACCGGGCGCTGGGCGCATCGGGTGGTGTATGTGGTGTGATCTATGCATCTATTTTTCTGCTGCCGGGCGGATCGATCATACTGTTCATGCTGCCGGTGCCGATGCCTTCATGGGTGTATGCGATTGCATTTTTGCTGTTTTCATTTTACGGGATGCGGAAGCAGCTTGGCAATATCGGGCATGATGCGCATCTGGGCGGGGCGATTGTGGGTCTGCTGGTTGCAACGGCTCTGCATCCGTCCATTGTGCGGGCCAGCCCGTATTTGTATGCAGCGGTAATGGCAATCACAGCGGGTTTGCTTGTATTCTGTCTGAAATGGCCGATGTACCTGCCCGGAGGAATGCGACAATTCATCCGTAGACCTCGACAGGGACAAAAACAGAATGCTAGTAAACGCCAGGCCGATCAGAAGGAACTGGACCGTTTACTGGATAAGGTATCTAAGTCCGGCCTTCACAGTCTGTCCTGGCGGGAGAGACGAAAACTCAAAACGATTAGTAAGCGTTTAGACAGAAATTCCTTTGATTTGTAAGCTAATACTTTTTCTGTTTAAGAAAAGATTATATAGCCATCTATTATTTAATTTCTATGAACAAGTTTGATGATAATATTCCAAACGTTCCGGATCCTGAAATTGGTGATGAGAAAGAAGTATATTCCTTCTACGGACTTGCTGCCTATAATGCACAGGTTGTTGAGAAGGGACTTCTGCAACTTGCAATCCTATTACACATACGCGTTCAGATTGCCCAGCAAAAAAGACGGATCAGCTATGACCAAGTATATGATGTTCTATCAAGGCGAACCTTTGGACAAATTTTAAAGGATGTTTCTAAAGATATGACACTTTCGGCTGATCTTCGTTTAATATTGCAAAAGGCCTTAAAGGTGCGCAATTACCTGATTCATCAGTTTTTCTGGGATTATGCCGAATATTGGTTCTCTGACAAAGGCCGTCTTGGGATGATAAGGGAGCTCCAAGATGCAATCCAAATATTTTCAGAAGCGGATCATAAAATTGAACCAATCGTTGACGAGTTTGGGAAACAGTTAGGATTAAGCGAGAAGATGCTTGAGGAAATATCGATAAGGCTTGTAGCTGACGCTCAAGCGAAATATGATAACGAATAACATCAAGTATTTTTCCTTTCAGTGACACAAATAAGGATTGATATTTGTTTATTTGTTTTCAGATATCATCAAGCGGATTGAATAAAACTTTCAGTTCATGGGGTAGAAAAGCAAGTTCTCTGTCAATCGGTATTGGGCTGTATTTGCCGTTTTCTAGGTTTAACAAGGCACAGGAGCCCTTGGTTTTTGTTTTCAGCCGTGTTTTAACTTCGTTTTCGCCTTCGTTGAATAGGATATAAGCATGGGTGCCGTTCTTTATAACATGACGGAGGCGCAGATCGGGTGAGGGGGGATCGATTATGACATCCGGCTCAATCAGATGATCGATTTTTACGATCAAGGCTTCGTCTTTCATATCGGGAGTATACCGGATAATCCGACCTGCCTTTTCCAGGGTATCGATGGCTTGTTGGGCCTTGGCGGGAGGATCGTCCTCCAGCAAAAGGGCTTTATACTGCATCCCGGCGATGGTAATTCCGGATGTATCCACCCTCGCATCCTCCCAAAGGTGACGGGCCTCGAGATAGTTGAAATCCCGCTGATTCTGGTAGCAGACCTTGGCTGCCCGCCAGGGGAGATAATCGTTTCGTCCCAGGATCGCCAGGTGGCAGATATGCTTGCTATCGGTGTTGAGCCAGCAGAGTCGGCGCGATGTATCGGCATAGGGTTTGTACTGGTTCCACCAGACATTGTTGGGTCCGACATCCGGCGGTCGCTCATCGATGCGGGGTCCGCGGATCGAATAATAGAAAGCATGCGGAATCAGCAGATTGCAGCCACGAGCAATAAGCCAGTAAGTAAGCCACTTCATTTCCTTGAATGTGAAATTATGCCCATAGGCCCCACAGAATTCATTGCCGTTGCGCCGCCGGCTCAGGTGGATCATGGCCGAGGAAGCACACTTGGCCTGAGTGGACTGAGATCCTTCCAGGGCGGAAGGCTTGCCCGGCTCGATGTATCGCCAGACGATGTCCTGGCCGGGGATCTGGAAGTGGCGAAGGTGTCCGATATCGTCCGGAGCGGCAGGGTGGCCGGTCAGGGCAACTCCGTGCTCGGCACACCACGTCGAAATCGGCTCATAAAAGGTCTTTTCCAGCCGAGCCTGCAAGGCACGAGCCCATTCCTTTCTGTAGTGAGCCGCCTCCGGTTCATCCCCATACCACAGGGTAGGCAGATAGGGAGTAAAGTCGTAACCGAGGATCTCGTTGACGTGTTCCAGGATGCCGGTTGTGCCCGGCACAGCGCCGCGTTCGGCGCCTCGGGCCAGAATGGATGGCTCGTCGGTGAAGATCGCCCTGATGGTCGTACCAAAATAGTCACTGAATTCATCATAGAACCGCTGATAGACCAGCTTAATAAAGCACTGGACCGATTCGGGATTGAGGATATCCCCGCCGGGCGGCCGATTTTCGGGGACTTCCCGATGGTTGGATCGTCGCGGAGGATCCTCCTGTGTAAAATGTAAACCGCGGATATGGGAAGAGCCGGGACGTGCTGCACGATCGACTATGGCGATCCGGTGGCCGTCCTTCTTTCGCTTTGTAATGGCGACGAGAGTTTGTCCATCGCTGAGAGCCGGATTACCATCGGTTCCAATACGAATGCCATATCGTTCAGTGTTGGGTTCGGATTCCTCCAGATCGACGGCAAACAATGCTCGTGTGCGATAGGCAGGATTGGCTTCAACAACCTGCCCGCTGGATGAGCCGCTGGGGTACATGCCTTCGTCATATAGAATGATCCACATGTCACGCTTTTGGGCTTCTTGGATGGTATATCGCATGAAGTGGATCATACGGTCACTCATCCAGCCGATGGATTTGGGAAGCCCGGCCCGCGGGTGAATCACGAAGGCATAAACGCCGTGGGCACAGAAATCATCGAGTTGCCGAGCCAGCTCTGCTTCCGTCAATGTATCATTCCAGAACCAGAAGGGGGCCTGGGAGAATTCGCGAGGTTGGTTAGCCCAATTGTCAAGAAAAGCCTGAGCATTCGAGATGGGAATAGTTTGTCCAAAGAGCGATGGAGTCAATCGTAAAACGGACGAGGCTGCTCCTGACAATGCCAAAAAGGTTCGACGATTCATATGGTTCATGATGGTGCCTTGTATTTTACCCATTTTAAAACGGATGGATGCGTATATCTTTAATATGTACGAGCATATCCGGTCACCTGTGTACCTGCAAGGTCATATTTCCCTGGAAAATGCGACGAAAATTGGCTTGGTTTTTCATTTTCCCCCATCAATCTGTGGATATCAAATGTCGTTTTTTTTTCTCTAAGAGTCTCCGGTATCTAGAATTTTCTTCTTCAGTAAGCTCAATTTAGAAGCCCTTTATGCTGAGGACGACAAAAAAAGATGAATTTATTTATTTTTTTTGCATTTTTTGGGTTTGCACATAGCTTCGGGTCTTTATATACTTTGCGTTTTGCTACAGGTAGACAGGCAGGGAATCCCTACCGTTAAATCGGCAGGGAGTTGCCTATGACTTTATTGTGTGTCTTGTGTCGTTCAGAAAGATGCCGTATTGAACTGCTGCTGTAGCTCAGTCGGTAGAGCGCGTCCTTGGTAAGGACGAGGTCATGGGTTCAAATCCCATCAGCAGCTAGGTGATCATAATAAGGATTGGTCCGGCCTGTGGTGGATCGGGTCATGAAACGTGAGCTTTAACCTTAAACAATAGAAAGCAAGAATAAGGCTTGGCAGGAAATTGAAGGCATAAGAGCCAGGAGGTTACTGACAAATGGCAAAGGATGTATTTCAGCGGACCAAACCCCACGTAAACATTGGGACGATTGGACACATTGACCATGGTAAAACGACCCTCACAGCGGCGATTACCATGCGTCTGGCACAGAAGGCCGGCTCCGGCAAAGTGAAAAAGTTTGAGGAAATCGACAATGCCCCGGAAGAACGGGAGCGCGGCATTACGATTAACACCGCACACGTTGAGTATGAGACGAACAATCGGCATTATGCTCACGTGGACTGTCCGGGTCACGCCGACTATGTGAAGAACATGATTACCGGAGCCGCCCAGATGGACGGTGCGATTCTGGTAGTAGCCGCCAGCGATGGCCCGATGCCCCAAACCCGGGAGCATATCCTGTTAGCCCGTCAGGTGAACGTGCCCAAGATCGTGGTTTTTTTAAACAAAGTCGATCAGGTGGACGATCCGGAACTGCTCGAACTGGTAGAAATGGAGCTTCGGGAACTGCTCGATAAGTACGAGTTTCCGGGTGATGAGATCCCGATCATCAAGGGATCCGCCTTGGCGGCAATGGAATCGGAAGGCAAGGACGACGCCGCTTGTGCATGTATCGATGAATTGATGCAGGCAGTGGACGATTATGTTCCCATCCCCGAACGTGCTGTCGACCAGCCGTTCCTGATGCCGATCGAAGACGTGTTCAGCATCAAGGGGCGAGGCACCGTCGGGACAGGTCGTGTTGAACGTGGTGTCGTAAAGGTGGGCGATCAGGTGGATGTGGTCGGGCTTTCCGATGAAATTCGAAAGACCACCGTAACCGGCGTCGAGATGTTCAACAAGACTCTGGATCAGGGGCAAGCCGGTGATAACGTCGGAATCCTTCTGCGAGGCGTCGAAAAGAAGGACTTGGAACGCGGTCAGGTCATTTCGGCTCCGGGAACGATTACGCCTCATACCAAATTTATTGCTGAGGTATACGTGCTGACCAAGGAGGAAGGTGGACGTCATACTCCATTCTTTGCGGGGTATCGTCCGCAATTCTTCTTCCGTACAACCGATGTCACGGGGGCAGTGAACAAAATCCAGAGCCGTGAAGGCAAGGCTGTTGAGATGTGCATGCCCGGCGACAACATTGAGATGGAAGTGGAAATCATCTCCAAGATCGCCATGGAAGAAGGGCTTCGTTTCGCCATTCGCGAAGGCGGCAGGACCGTCGGCGCCGGTGTTGTCACGAAGATTCTTGCGTAAATTGGAACCGAATGAAGAAGGCGCCGCAGATGCGGCGCCTTTTATACCTCTTCGCACGGACCGATGCGACAGGGGATTTTGTTTTTGATGTGAGAGCGAAATGGCCAAAGCACAAAAACGGGAATATGTCTGGCTGGAGTGTAAAGACTGTGGCAGCCGTAACTATCGCACGGAAGTGAACGTGCAGGGCGGCACTCCGAAACTGGAATTGAAAAAATTCTGCAAAGTGGAACGAAAACGTACGGTCCACAAGATTCGGCGCAAATAGGTCAGTAGCTCAATTGGTAGAGCAGCGGTCTCCAAAACCGCAGGTTGGGGGTTCGAGCCCCTCCTGACCTGGTAGCGGACTGGCGGGTATTGGTTTTGCCGGAACTAGACTGGCGGACACAGGGCTGACGGTGACGGAATGGAATTCAAGATATACAAACGGGGACAGGGACACAACACGCGGTTGTGGAGTGCGATTATTCTGTTTGCGATTGTCGCAGCAGGATGTTACCGGCTGCATGAGGAATTAGCCGCATTCAATAATCCGTGGCTTCAGAACTTTTTACCGGCGGGATTGGCGGCCGTTGCGGCACTCGCTATTTCCTGGCTGAGCAATCGTCCCAGCGTAGCTGATTTTTTGATTGCTTCGGAGGGAGAGATTAAAAAGGTAAGCTGGTCCAGCCGCAAGGAAATCGTTTCTTCCACGACGATTGTAATTATTGTTGTAATCTGTTTTGGGATCATGTTAACGGTGGCGGATACGGTTTTTGCATGGTTTTTGACCGATGTCAGTGCGCTGAACATTTATAATTTGAGTGATGTTTCACCCAGGTAACATTTTTTAGCAGACGGGGAATCCAGCGAGATGGCGATGCAATGGTATGTATTGCGAGTAGCGTCCAATAAGGAAGAGCAGGTACGCGATTCCCTCGCGCATAAAATGGACGTCGAGGGAGTGCAAAGCGTAGGGCGGATTATGGTCCCGACCGAATCGGTGAAACGGATTCGTGGAGGTAAGCAAAGAGTACACAAACGCAAATTGTATCCGGGATATGTATTTATGGAATTGGAGCCCAAAGACGACGGGCGGATTCCGGATGAGGCGTTCTATATTATCAAGGAAACTATGGGTGTCGGTGATTTCATCGGCACCGAGGGCGTTCCTACGCCGATGCGCGACACTGATGTAGCCAAAATGCTCAAGGAAGTGGAAAAACCGGAAGATACGCCCAATATCAAAGTGGAGTTTGACAAAGGCGATGTTGTCAAGATCCGGGAGGGGGCGTTTGAGAACTTTGAAGGAAGCGTCGATTCGATCGATGAAGAACGCGGGATTGTACGGGTGATTGTGACGATTTTCGGTCGCAGTACCCCGCTGGATATTGAATACTGGCAAATTGAGAAGGTGTAAGAACGAAGAGAAGATCGGAAAACAAATATGGCCAAAGAAATAACAGGTAAGATCAAACTTCAGGCCTCGGGTGGACAGGCTACTCCGGCCCCGCCGATCGGTCCGGCTCTGGGGCAGCATGGAGTAAATATCGGCCAGTTCGTGTCCCAGTTTAATGAGCGAACCAAAGACCTTAACGGTATGACAGTGCCTGTCGAGATCACCGTCTATGCGGACAGGAGTTTTGATTTTATTGTCAAAAGCCCGCCGGCGGCAGTTCTTTTAAAACAAGAGGCCGGTCTGGCCAAAGGGAGCGGAGAACCGAATAAAAACAAAGTTGGCAAAGTGACTAAAAGTCAGATTCGCAAGATCTCCGAGACCAAGTTTGAAGATTTAAATGCGTTCGATCTGGATCAAGCTGATCGGATTATTGAAGGGACCGCTCGCAGCATGGGCATTGAAGTGGAAGAAGGGTGATCCGGAAAAGCCGAACCGTTGTTTTGTCATAAACAATGGAAATAGGGATGGTGGGCAGGAGGTGTGGATTGTACTTGAGTTCGAATTGGAATTGCTGACCACGGCGAGAATAGTGGGAGCGAATACGTAAAAGAGTTTCGCGGAGGTATTCATGAGAAGAAGTAAGCGCTATAACCAGGAAGCACAGAAAGCGACCAAAGAGGTGTTTCCAATCTCCGAGGCTGTCAAAAAGGTCAAATCGTTCGGGTCCACGAAGTTCGATCAAACGGTCGAATGTGTAATGCATCTTGGAATCGACCCCAAACAGGCCGATCAGATGGTGCGTGGGGCCATCAGTCTTCCGCACGGAATTGGGAAAAATCGAAGGGTTATCGCATTTTGTGAAGATAGCGAGGCAGAGAACGTTAAAGGCGTCGGCGCCCTGGAGGCGGGTTGTGACGATTTAATTGAAAAAGTGCAGGGTGGCTGGGCTGATTTTGATGTGGCAATCGCCTCCCCGAAAGTGATGGGGAAAGTTGGAAAACTAGGGCGGATTCTCGGTCCGCAGGGCAAGATGCCTTCTCCCAAGAACGGGACGGTTACTATGGATGTGATCCAGGCGGTTCAGGAATTTGCCGCAGGCAAGGTGGAATTCCGCAATGATGCAGGTGGAAATGTGCACGCGATAGTCGGCAAGCTTAGTTTCAGTGAAGAAAGACTTGCAGACAATATCCGTGCCTTTGTTGGGCATATTAAGAAAATGAAGCCGTCCGCCATGAAAGGGACTTATATCAAGAAGGTTTGTCTCAGTGCGACCATGAGTCCCAGCGTAATTGTCAACGTAGAGTAATCCGTCTTGCATCGGATGGAATGAACATTTGCAGGAATAGAAACAACCTGAAAGGTAACATATGAGTCGGGTAATTAAAGGATTCCTACAGAAAGATCTGGAACGGCGTTTTGCCGGAATGGAGGATTTTCTGGTAGTAAGCATTAAAGGGATCGGCGGGATCGATAACAATGAGATGCGAGGCGTTTTGAAATCCAAGGGCATCCGATTGACCGTCGTTAAAAATTCGATGATGCGAAAGGCCCTCGAGTCCATGGGCCATGGGTCTGCCGCAGGCTTGTTCAGCACAGGTCCATGCACTGTTGCGTATGGAGGAGATAGCATTGTCGATGTTGCCAAGGAATTGGTTGGTTGGGCCAAAAAGCTTCCTGTTGTAGAAGTAAAAGGGGCCTATGTTGAAGGGCAGATAGTGCCTCAGAAAGGCGCCGAAGAACTGGCGAAAATGCCCACGAGAGTGGAATTGCAGGGGCAATTGGTTCAGATTGCCCTTACACCAGGCTCCAATGTTGCCGGTGCGATTGTCGGTCCGGGAAGCCGTATTGCCGGATGTCTTAAGAGTCATATTGAGAAAATGGAGAAAGAGGCCGCCTAGACGGCTTTCAAATAATGAATTGCACTTGTCCGGCGGCTGTCCCCCCGAGGGGTTAAACGAGACAGCGGAGTTTTGGCACCCGCGGACAAAAGAAAATCGGGAGATGTAGCAGATGTCGGAAGAAACCAAAGAATTCAGTACCGAAATAAAGCAACTCGGTGACAAGATTGTGGCCTTAACTCTGATGCAAGCCAAAGAGCTGGCTGATTACCTTAAAGACGTTCACGGGATTGAGCCGGCCGCAGGTGGTGCGGTGATGATGGCCGGGCCGATGGGCGGAGTCGGTGGAGCTGAGGGGGCGGCCGCCGAAGAAAAAACCAGTTTTGATGTGATATTAAAGAGCTTTGGCGACAAGAAGATCCAGGTAATCAAGGAAGTACGCGGCTTGACAGGTCTGGGCCTTAAAGAAGCCAAAGAACTGGTAGACGGCGTACCTAAGCCGGTCAAGGAAGGGGTAAGCAAGGACGAGGCAGAGGATGCCAAGGCCAAGCTGGAAGCCGCCGGTGCGACGGTCGAGATTGCGTAGTCTTTTCCAAGATAACGTGCGAGACATACGATACGATCTCGTTTCTGGACCAAACCTGAAACACGGGACAGCGGAGAGCGATTGAATGAAGGCGCGACCCATTCGAAATTTTGGTAAGATCGGCGATGCCTTATCGGTGCCTGATCTACAAGAGGTGCAGTTAAAGGGCTATGCTCGATTTCTGCAACTTGATGTAGCTCCGGATAAACGAAAGGACGATGGGCTTGAAGCACTGCTTCGCGAGGTCTTTCCGATTATCAGTTATGATAAGACGATGGAGCTTGAGTATCTGGGGTATGAGATGGAAAATCCCCGGTATACAATCCAGCAGTGTCGTGAGCTGCGCTTGACGTACGGTTATCCGTTGAAGATTCACTGCCGTCTGAAGCGAAAAGATGCCGAGGATATCCCTGAACAAGCGATCTATCTGGGTGAAATGCCCGTAATGATCGGGGGTGGGGAGTTTATCATCAATGGAGCCGAGCGTGTGATCGTCAATCAGCTCCATCGCAGTCCGGGTGTGGATTTCGTGATTGACAGTCGGGACGGAGACCGGATTTTGCACGGCAGCCGGATTATTCCCGAGCGAGGAAGCTGGATTGAGATGTCCGTTTCCAAAAAGGATGTACTGGTCATCCGTATCGATCAATCCAGCCGCATACCGGCAACGGTGTTCCTGCGGGCCATGAGTGAAAAATATGGCAAGACCGAAGACCTGATCCGAATGTTTTATAAGACCGAGAAGGTCAAGGTCAATAAACTGACGCAGACAATGTGGGCGGTAGGACCGATTGTCGATACCAAAACCGGCGAGATTCTGGTGGAAGCAGGAGTGCAGTTGGGCGATGCGCTGACAGCTATTCAGGGCAGCAGTCTGGATTCGGTGGAAGTGGTGCGCAAGGCCGTCGATCCGCTGGTTTTGAACACCATATCCGAAGACGACTGTGAAAGCCATGAAGAGGCCCTGCTCAAGATTTATGCCCGTTTGCGTCCCGGTAATCCGGCCCAGATCGAAAAGGCCCGCACCTTATTTATGGAGAAATTTTACGATACCAACCGGTATCGCCTGGGTAAAGTAGGGCGGTTTCGTCTGAATCGCAAGTTCAATCAGGATGTGCCTGAAGATGAAATGTCCCTTCGTCCTGAAGATTTTATCAATACCATGCATTATATTCTCAAGTTGCGTGCCAACGAGGGCGTTGTGGACGATATCGACCACCTTGGCAACCGTCGTCTGCGAACGATTGACGAACTGGCCGCCGGAGAGATTCGTAAGGGATTGTTGAAACTGCGAAGAACGGTGCAGGAACGAATGAGTATGAAGGGCCAGGATGAGGTGGCTCGAATTGCCGACCTGGTCAATTCCAAGAGCGTTTCATCGAGTATCGATTACTTCTTCGGTCGCGGTGAGCTGAGTCAGGTGGTTGATCAGACCAATGCCCTGAGTCAGCTTACCCATGAAAGACGGCTCAGTGCGTTGGGGCCGGGTGGCTTAAACCGCAAAAGGGCCGGTTTTGAGGTGCGCGATGTGCATATCAGCCATTACGGACGGGTATGTCCGATTGAGACGCCGGAAGGCACAAACATTGGCCTGATCGTTTCCTTGGGAATTTTTTCTCGCGTGGATGAATACGGCTTCCTGATTACTCCGTATCAGAAGGTTAAAAAAGGTAAGCTGACCGGAGAAGTCGAATACCTTCGAGCCGACCAGGAATTGGAGGCCATCTTTGCTCCGCCCAGTATGGTCGAGCCGAAAAGCAAAGAATTACGAAAAGGATTGGTTCTGGCCCGAAAGGAAGGGGATCTGACTCAGGTTGACAGCGGTGAGGTGAATTATGTGGATATATCCCCCAAGCAGATCGTCGGAGTCAGCGCTTCCTTGATTCCGTTCCTCGAACATGACGATGCCAACCGGGCCCTGATGGGATCAAACATGCAGCGTCAATCCGTCCCGCTGCTGGTGACGGAGCGACCATTAGTAAGTACGGGAATGGAAGATCCGGTCGCGGCCAATTGCAGCATGGTTATCAGGGCTGCAAGCAGCGGCGTGGTGACAGCAGTAGATGGCAATCGGATCATCCTTGACAATACCGATGAATACAAATTGCTCAAATACGAAGGTTTGAATGAACGTACCTGTTTGAATCAACGACCGATTGTGCAACTTGGCGAAAAGGTAAAAAAAGGACAGATTATCGCTGATGGCGGCGCAACGAGCAACGGATCTTTGGCATTGGGTAAGAATGTTCTTGTCGCCTTTGTTCCATTTGACGGCTACAACTTTGAGGACGCCATTCTGATCAGTGAGCGTCTTGTCAAAGAAGACACATTTACCAGCATTCACATCGACGAATTCAGTGTGGAAGTGCGCGAGACAAAACTGGGTCGGGAAGAGTTTACACGAGACATCCCCAATGTCAGTGAAAAAGCGCTTCGCAATCTGGATGAGCACGGGATTGTTTGCGAAGGAACTCGTGTCGCCCCGGGAGATATTCTGGTGGGCAAGGTCTCGCCTAAAAGCAAGACCGAATTAACTCCCGAGGAAAAGCTGTTACATGCGATTTTTGGTCGGGCCGGTGAGGATGTGAAGAATGATTCGCTGGAAATTCCAAGCGGATATGAGGGTGTGGTCATAAAAACCAAACGATTCACCCGTCGTGGCGCCGGCAGTGATGAGCAGAAAAAGAAAATGAAAGAGCAGATCGCCCGGATACGGGCCGAAATGACCGCCAAGGAATGTATGCTGTTTCGTCAGATGATGGCCGAGCTCACAGAAAAACTGGGCATTGAGGTAGTGGACCCGTCCACGCGCCAGAAGGTGGGCATCAGCGACGACAATGATGTCATTTATGAACAAATCGAGAACTTTGATCCTGCGTGGATTAAGCCCGCCAAAGTGCGTTCCGACGCCGAACCTGTCATCCAGAAATGGTGGCCGAAAATCAAAGAGATCCAGGAAGAAAAACAAGGCACCCTGGATCGCATGAAGCATGGGGATGAACTTCCAAGCGGTGTGTTGGAAATGGTTAAGGTCTATGTGGCGACCAAGCGAACCCTCTCCGTGGGAGACAAAATGGCCGGACGCCATGGGAACAAGGGCGTCATTGCCAAAATCATGCCGGAAGAAGATATGCCGTTCCTGGAAGATGGAACGCCGGTAGATGTCTGTCTGAATCCGCTTGGTGTCCCGAGCCGAATGAATGTGGGGCAGATCCTGGAAACGCATCTGGGCTGGGCCGCCAAAGTGCTTGGCTTTACCGGTGTCACGCCGGTATTTGACGGGGCCACTGAAGAAGACATCAAAGCAGTAACCGAGGAAGCCAATCAGCATGTTCTCAACCGCGCCAAAGAGATCGAGAAAGACAAGCAGGCGCCCCTGGTGGATGAATTGTTTGTCACCGTGCCTCCTACGCTCAAGACAACGGTCTATGATGGCCGCACGGGGGAGCCGTTTGAGCAGAAAGCAACCATTGGATATATGTATATGCTCAAGCTGCACCATCTTGTGGATGACAAGATTCATGCCAGGGCAACCGGTCCGTACAGCTTGATCACCCAGCAGCCCCTGGGCGGCAAGGCGCGGACCGGAGGCCAGCGATTCGGCGAAATGGAAGTATGGGCCCTGGAGGCGTATGGCGCCGCGTATACCCTGCAGGAACTGTTGACGGTCAAGAGTGACGACATCGAAGGCCGCACCAAGATTTATGAGTCGATGGTCAAAGGGGACAATACCCTCGAAGCGGGAACGCCGGTATCGTTCGATGTGTTGTGTAACGAGATTCGCGGTCTGGGGCTGAATATTCAGTTGGAAAAGAAACGGATCGGGGCCCCGTTATAACGATCTGCCGTTTAGGGCGTCTCTACGGGATGAGAATGACGACAGGATTGTCGATACAATAGTTCAGAACAGAGCGGAGTAAAAAGTAAGATGGTTGAATCGATTTATGATCGGATCAATGACTACGGTTCGGTGAAGATCACGCTGGCCAGTCCGAATGATATTCGAAGCTGGTCCTTCGGCGAGGTCCGTAAACCGGAAACGATCAACTATCGTACCTACAGGCCGGAGAAAGACGGCTTGTTCTGTGAGCGGATTTTTGGTCCCGAGCGGGACTGGGAATGTGCCTGCGGAAAATATAAGGGGACTAAATTCAAGGGAATTATCTGCGACCGGTGTGGGGTCAAGGTCACCCATAGCCGGGTTCGCCGTAAGCGGATGGGCCATATCAATCTGGCCGCTCCCGTTGTGCATATCTGGTTCTTCAAGGCGATGCCCAGTCGACTCAGTACCTTGTTGGGAATGAAAACCGGCGATATGGAAAAAATTATCTATTTCCAGGATTATGTCGTAACCGATCCCGGGCAAAGTCCCCTCAAACAAAAACAGCTTTTAACCGAAGACGAATATCGCGAGGCAGTTGGCAAATATGGCAACTGTTTCCGTGCGACCATGGGTGCCGAAGCCGTCAAGGAACTGCTGGCCAAACTGGATCTGTTCGAGTTGAGCGGTGAATTAAAAGCCGATATTACAAAAACCAACAGCAAACAAAAGATCAAGGATCTTACCAAACGGCTCAAGATCGTCAACAGCATCCGCTCCAGCGAAAACAAGGCCGAATGGATGATCATGGAAGTCGTTCCGGTGATCCCGCCGGACCTGCGTCCGCTGGTCATGCTGGAGAGCGGAAACTTTGCCACCAGCGATTTGAATGATCTGTATCGCCGGATTATCAACCGGAACAACCGGCTCAAGAAGCTGATCGATTTGAATGCGCCGGAAGTAATTATCCGCAACGAGAAACGGATGCTGCAGCAGGCCGTCGATTCCCTGCTGGATAACGGTCGCTGCCGTCGTCCGGTTCTCGGCAGCAATAATCGGCCTCTCAAGAGCCTGACAGACATGATCAAGGGCAAACAGGGGCGATTCCGCGAAAATCTGCTCGGCAAGCGAGTCGATTATTCCGCTCGATCGGTGATTGTAGTGGGTCCGCATCTGAAACTGTATCAATGCGGTCTGCCCAAGAAGATTGCTCTTGAATTATATCAGCCTTTTATTATCCGCAAGCTCAAGGATCGTGGGCTGGCCGACACTATCAAGAGTGCCAAACGCATGTTGGAGCGACGCGAGGAGCATGTTTGGGATATCCTTGAGGAAGTCATTCACCAGCACCCGGTATTGTTAAACCGCGCCCCCACATTGCACCGGATGGGCATCCAGGCGTTTGAGCCGGTTTTGGTGGAAGGCAACGCCATTATGTTGCATCCGCTGGTTTGCCAGGGCTTTAATGCGGACTTCGACGGAGACCAGATGGCGGTTCATCTGCCGTTGAGCATTGAGGCCCAGGTCGAGGCCCACACCCTGATTATGTCTACCAACAATATCTTCTCGCCGCAGAGCGGCGCCCCCATGCTGGGACCTAGCCAGGATATTGTTCTGGGCAACTATTATATCACAGCCATGCGAGATCAACAGAAGGGCGAAGGGATGCTCTTCCGCGACCCGACGGAAGCGATCACTGCCTGCGAGATGGGTAAGGTGCATATGCATGCCCGTGTGAAGGTCCGCCTGCCGAAGACCAAAAAGGTACGAGGGATCCGTGGGGGACAAGAGGGTGGGCTGATTGAAACGACGCCGGGACGTTGTCTGTTCAATGATATTCTTCCGGATGCCATGCCGTTCTATAATGTTGTCATGGATAAGAAGCAACTTGGTAAGGTCATTCAGGACTGCCATGAAATTTGCGGAAGTGCCAGTACCATTGATCTGTTGGATAACGTCAAGGAACTCGGATTCAAACGGGCCACACTGGCCGGGATCAGTTTCGGATTGATAGACCTTCAGATTCCACCCCAGAAACAGGCAATCATCGATGTGACACAAAAGCGTATCGACCGCATCATGAAGAATTTTCACGATGGTGTGTTGACGGATGGCGAGCGATATAATCAGGTGATTGATGCCTGGACCCATGCCCGCGTGGCTGTAACAGAGGCCATGATGGATGCAATGGAAAACGACACCAGAGACGGGAAGCCCTATTTGAATCCGATCTGGGTAATGCGGCATTCCGGCGCCCGTGGAAGTATTGATCAGATCCAGCAGCTTGCGGGTATGCGGGCTTTGATGGCTAAGCCCAGCGGCGAGATCATTGAAACCCCGATCAAATCCAACTTCCGGGAAGGCTTGAATGTGTTGGAATACTTCAGTTCTACGCACGGTGCCCGAAAAGGACTGGCCGATACCGCGCTGAAGACGGCCGACTCCGGATATCTGACACGAAAGCTGGCCGATGTGGCACAGAATGTGATGATTACCGAACAGGACTGTGGTACTTTACAGGGAATCACCAAAAGCACCGTGTATAAAGGGGAGACTGTTGATGTGCCGTTGCGGAGTTTGATTATTGGAAGGACCGCTCGGGACAATATCCGCAACCCGATTACCGATGAGATGATCGTTCGTGAAAACGAAGTCATTACGTCCGAAGCCGCCGACAAAATCGAGGCTCTCGGTCTGGATGCAATCCGAGTCCGCAGTTCGTTGACCTGCGAAAGCCAGATGGGTATCTGTGCCAAGTGTTATGGTTGGGACTTAAGTACCGGTCGAGTTGTCGAAGAAGGAATGGCTGTCGGGATTATTGCCGCTCAATCCATCGGTGAACCGGGGACGCAATTGACGATGCGTACCTTCCATACGGGCGGTATTGCGGCAATCAATGTTCTTGAAACGCAGCAAGTTGCGCCGCGCGACGGTATTATCCGGTTTGAGGATCTGAATGCGGTTAAAGTCAAGAGCGATGAAGGCGGTACCCATATTGTAGCGCTGAAACGAAGCGGAGAGATCACAATCGTCGACGCTAAAGGCCGGGAACTGGAACGGTTCAAAGTGCCTTATGGTGGCGTGATTACGGTAGAGGACGGCCAAGAGGTCAAGAAAGGCACAGTGTTATTCGGATGGGATCCACACCGAATCCCGATTTTGGCCGAAGTCGACGGTCTGGTTCGCCTGGTCGATGTCATCGAAGGTGAGACCATGCGTATCGAGGAAGAACGCAAGGGACAAAAAGGCCACCCTGTCGTTATTGAACATAAGGGGGACAAGCATCCGCAGGTGATCATTGAGGATGCTGATGGTAAAATTCTGGATGTACACTACCTGCCCGCCAAGGCTCGAATCGAAGTCGATGAAGGTCAGAATGTGGCGGCCGGGCAATTGCTGGCCCGCCTGCCTCGTGGTTCCGGTGGAACACAGGATATTACTGGTGGACTTCCACGAGTGACGGAAATATTTGAAGCCCGTAAGCCCAAAGAGCCGGCCGCCATGGCCGAAATCAGCGGTATTATTGAGTTGAAAAGCGACAAACGTCGTGGCAAGATGACGATTATCGTCCGCAGTGAAAGCGGCATGGAAAAAGAGCACCATGTTCCGCGTGACCGTCATCTGAACTTTCATACAAGAGACCGGGTTGAAGCGGGTGACGCTCTGACAGATGGTCCGTTGGTGCCGCACGATATCCTTCGGATTAAAGGAGAGGAAGCTCTGCAGCGATATCTCCTGCGTGAGATTCAAAACGTCTATCGGGCTCAAAGTGTTAATATCAGCGACAAGCATATCGAAATCATCCTTTCGCAGATGATGCGAAAGGTTGAAATTGAGTCGATTGGAGACAGTTCTTATCTGCCCGGTGAGGTTGTGGATCGTCTCGAGTTCCGTCGAAGTAACGACGAATTATCCAAGCAGATTCGGATTACCGATGCGGGGGATACGGGTCTGGAAATCGGCCAGTTGATGACGAAGGAGGAGTTGGAGGCGGCCAATGAGAAAGTGGAAATGCTGTCCGGAACCCCTGCCAAAGGTAAAAAACCACGTCCGGCTACAGCTAACACGCTCCTTCTAGGTATAACAAAGGCCTCCCTGCAGTCGGACAGCTTTATATCCGCGGCCAGTTTCCAGGAGACAACAAAAGTGTTGACGGAAGCGTCTCTTGGGGCTAGAGTGGATAATTTACTTGGTTTGAAGGAAAATGTAATCTTGGGACATCTGATTCCGGCAGGGACCGGTTTCCGGCCTCATCTGGAAGTACGGGTCAAACATCTGGCCGAGCCGCCCGTGCCCAAACAGCTCGAAGAACTGCGTGAGGCCAAGGAGGCCGAAGCGGCAGCAGATAAGGCAGTCAAAGCGGCTCTGGGATTGGAATAGTCGCCCGGATTTGAATTCGAACAGTGAAAGCGCCAAAAGGCAAAAATCGATAACTATATAACACGTTGGGAGAAGTTATGCCGACGATCAATCAATTGGTCCGTAAGGGGCGTAGTAAAAAGAGCAAAAAGAGAATCTCGGACATTACCGGGTGTCCGCAGAAACGCGGGGTGTGCCTGATTGTGAGAACGCAGACTCCCAAGAAACCGAACTCCGCCTTGCGGAAGATCGCCCGTGTTCGTCTGACCAACGGTAAGGAAGTAACTGCTTATATTCCGGGAATCGACCATAACCTCCAAGAGCACAGTACCGTCATAATTCGCGGCGGTCGTGTTCGCGACCTTCCCGGTGTGCGGTATCATATTGTGCGCGGCGTGCTGGATACGGCCGGTACGGCCAATCGTAAACAGGGTCGCAGTAAATACGGCGCAAAAAAATCGTAAAATCGGTCTAGTTGAGGACTGAAAAGGGATATTGAAATGGCAAAGCGATTCACGGCATCGGCCGAGCAACTCAAGCCTGATCCGGTGTATAACAGTAAACTGGTAGCCAAGTTTATCAACTGCCTCATGTGGGAAGGTAAAAAAAGTGCCGCCCAAAAGGTGTTCTATGATGCGATGGGCATCATTAAAAAACGGGTCAAAGATACCGAGCCTTTGGAAGTATTTGAAACGGCTGTGGATAATGTCAAACCCATGCTGGAGGTTCGCAGCCGTCGTGTTGGAGGGGCCAGTTATCAGGTGCCGATGCAAGTAAGGCCTAAACGTCAACAGTCGCTGGCGTTTCGCTGGATTTTGGCCGCTGCTCGTGCCAAGAAGGGCAAGCCGATGGCTACGCGATTGGCATCGGAGCTGATGGACGCCTTTAAAAAAGAAGGAACGGCAATGACTACACGCGAGAATGTGCATCGAATGGCTGAAGCCAACAAGGCTTTTGCGCATTTCGCTTGGAAGTAATTTTGATTGAAATGTTGCCACGGAGGTTCTTCGGAAAATCCGTGGTTTTTTTATATCGACGCTGCATTGTGTGTGTTGCAGGTCGGTTTCATGTAAGCCGATCCGAAAAACCGGTATAACGAATCATGACGCGGGATCTGAATACAATTCGAAATATCGGCATTATGGCGCATATTGATGCCGGAAAGACCACCGTTACCGAACGGATATTGTTCTTTTCGGGCAAGACGTACAAGATCGGGGAAGTGCACGAAGGAACAGCTGTGATGGATTTCATGGAGGAAGAGCAGGAACGAGGTATTACAATCACCTCGGCCGCCACGCGCTGTCCATGGAAGGATTTTTCAATAAATCTGATCGACACCCCCGGACATGTGGATTTTACCGCCGAAGTCGAACGATCCCTCCGCGTTCTGGATGGAGCCGTGGCCGTCTTTGATGCCAGTGAAGGAGTTCAGGCCCAGAGTGAAACCGTCTGGCGGCAGGGCCGAAAATACGATCTGCCCTGCTTGTGTTTTATCAATAAAATGGATAAAACCGGCGCTGACTTCGAGATGTCAATTCAGAGCATCCGAAATAAATTATTGGCCCATCCGGTAGTTGTGCAACTGCCGATTGGATCCGAGGGGGGGTTTTCCGGTTTAGTGGATCTGATCTCCATGAAGGCAGTATTATTTCACCAGGAACAGTTAGGCGCCAGTTTTATCGAACAGGATATTCCTGCAAAGTTACTTGAACAGGCGGAAAACGCTCGTATACAGCTCATTGAAACGGCCGCCGAGTATGATGAATCGCTCATGGAAGCTTTTGTCCATGATGAACCAATCGAGCCGGAATTACTCAAACGTGGGATTCGTAAAGGAACGCTTGCGTGCAAGTTAAATCCGGTTTTCGTCGGGGCGGCCTTACGAAATATGGGGATTCGTCGATTGTTGGATGCTGTGACGGATTTTTTGCCTTCTCCTCTGGATCGTCCTCCTGTCAAAGGGCACAAACCAGGGAAAAAGGATCAGGAAATCGAAATTGTATGCGATCCGGATAAGTCCCTGGTGGCCCTGGCATTTAAAATCACCGGAGACAAACACGGGGATTTATACTTTTTACGCCTATATCAAGGGCAATTGCGTAAGGGCAGTCGTGTTCTAAACAGTACAAGGGATCGTAAAGAGAATGTTACTCGCATTTTTGAGATGAATGCAAATTCCCGAGAATTACGGGATCAGGCCCAGGCCGGTGATATTGTAGCTGTCGTAGGACTTAAGGACACCCTTACCGGGGATACGATTTGCGATACAAAAAAGCCAGTTGAGTTGGAGAGCATCACTTTCCCTGAAACGGTGATCAGTATGTCGATTGAGCCGCGAACCAGTGCGGATCGAAACAAACTGGCCGAGTCGCTTGAGAAATTGCGCCGAGAAGATCCTACATTTAGCTGTAAATACGACGAAGAGACGGGACAAACCCTGATCAGCGGGATGGGTGAGTTGCATCTGGAGATTCTGCAACATAAGTTGACACGGGATATGGGAGTAGATATCCGTGTAGGAAGACCCCGAGTGGCGTACAAGGAGGCGATTTCCTCGACCGGACGGGGGGAAGGGAAATTCATAAAACAAACTGGTGGGCGGGGGCAGTACGGCCATGTTATTCTGTCGGTAGAACCGATATTTGATGAAAAAGGGCATTATGCCAGGGAGAACGAGTTCGCTAACGCCCTAGTTGGTGGGAGTATTCCCCGGGATTATATCCCTGCGGTGGAGCATGGCTCCATGTCCGGATTGACCAGTGGGGCACTTTGGGGATATCCTGTAGTAGGTGTCCGAGTAACCCTCCTGGACGGTTCTTACCATTCGGTCGATTCTTCCGAAATGGCCTTTGAGCAGGCTGCTTCTTTGGCAATTCGCGAGGCGATTAAAGAGGCCAGGCCTATTCTGCTGGAACCCATTATGAGGGTTGAAGCGGTGGTTCCGGAGGCCTGTTATGGGCCTGTTCAGGGGCAACTTATCGCTAAAAGAGGGATTATAACCGATACCCGACTCCATGCCGCCATGCGGGTTATTGATGCCCAGGTTCCACTGGTGGAAATGTTTGGTTATGCCGGGGAAGTGCGAAGCGCTACGGCAGGACGAGGCAGCTTTTCTATGGAACCTTTCTGCTATGAAAAAGTGCCTGAGCAAATTTCTGAAAAAATTTTAGCAAACTACTATTGACAAGGTTGTTTTACTGTGTTAAAAGCCTTGTTTTCACGGCCGAAGCGAGCGTGGAAAGGAAAATCACGCGTATCTAGTTGGGCTGTTCACTTCGTTGTATATGTTGTACACGGATGACAGAGTAAGCCCCTGCAGGAATCGGCTGGCCCGCAGTGTCTATTTGACAGGTACTTGAGCCTGTGGCGGCGGGGGACGGGTTGAGACGATACAAGCGGGAATGTAAGGGAAGCGATCAAGTCTTTCCTGCCTTTTTGAACGGGAAACGCGGCTTTTGAGGCTGTTTCAAGACTTCTCAATAGTACGTGTTGGTAGAAGTGTCAATTGACGTATTGAATCGCTGGGAAACAGCGAATTGAATCGTAAGGTTTTGAGGACAAGACATGGCCACGGAGACCGAACGAATCAGGATCCGAATGGAAGCTTATGATCACAAGGCCCTGGATGCCTCGGCCAAGGAGATCGTAGAGCAGGCACGGCGCACCAACGCACGGGTTAGCGGGCCTGTACCGCTTCCGACGCGGATTGAGCGTTATACGGTGCTGCGCAGCCCTCATATTGACAAGAAATCGCGTGAGCAATTTGAAATGCGGACGCACAAGCGTCTGATCGATATTCATGAAGCCAACGCCCGCACGGTCGAAGCCTTAAACAGGCTGGTGGTTCCTGCGGGCGTTTTTGTAAAGATTAAGGCGTAAAAGGACTGTCGGTGTCTTTATTGCGATGACGCAATGACAATCGAAGCCGTCCTAGGAAAGTGATCGAGGTCGGCCGAGACGACGAGGAAATCGACGATGAGTATGTTGCTAGGTAAAAAAATAGGGATGACACAGGTCTACGACGAAGAAGGTCGGATGACTTCTGTGACGGTGCTTCAGGCCGGTCCGTGCAAAGTCATGCAGGTTAAAACGCCGGAGACGGACGGATATTCCGCGCTACAACTTGGATATGACGATGTCAAAAAATCTCGTGTCAAGAAACCTGCGGCGGGACATGCCGGCAAAGTCGAATCTACCGCAAAACGATTTGTTTGTGAGTGGCGACTGGGTGAGAAAGATCAGGTTGAGCTTGGCCCTGGTGACGATGTAAAGGTGTCAATTTTTCAAGATGTTAGATATGTGGATGTCGCGGGCACCAGCAAGGGAAAAGGTTATGCCGGTGTAATGAAGCGTCATGGATTTGGCGGTTTTCCCGGTTCGCACGGTACCGAGCGAAAGCATCGTGCGCCCGGTTCGATCGCCAGCCATGCCAGCGACCGCGGACACGGCGGCAATCTTAAAAAAGGCAAGCGCATGAGCGGACGGTTGGGCGGAGTTCGCGTGACCAGCAAGAACCACCGCCTTTTGTTTATCGATGAAGAAAATAACCTGCTGGTGATCAAGGGTTCGGTGCCGGGCCCGGCGGGTGGATATGTGGAAATCCGCCGCTCTAAAACCCACAGGCAGAAAGAGAAATAATCATGGATCGGAATACGGATATGATCGACGTACCCGTATACAATCGAGACGGTAAAGAAATAGAGACGCTTCGCGTGGATGAAGATGTGCTCGGAGGAGTGATCCGTTATCCGCTGCTCAAGCAGGCGATTGTTATGTACCATGCTAATAAGCATGTGGGTACAGCGATGACCAAGGGCCGCGGCATGGTCGCCGGTTCCGGCAAAAAGCTGTTTCGCCAGAAAGGCACCGGAAATGCCCGTGTAGGCAATAGTCGGACCGGTAAGCGGGTCGGTGGCGGCATGACGTTTGCGAAAGTTGCACGCGATTTCAGCAAGGATATGCCCAAGAAGCAACGCCGTTTGGCCCGGGATAGCGCGATTCTGGCCAAGCTGCGAAGCGGAAATGTAATTCTCATTGACGACTTGAAATTTGATGCTCCCAGAACGCGCGATTTTGCGAGCGTCCTGAACAACCTCAAGATTGAGCGGAGTTGTCTGGTGACGGTTCCTGTCTGCGATGAGAACCTGTACAAATCCATTCGCAATATTCCCAAGGTGGCTATCATGCCAGTGGCGGAACTGAATGCCGGAGATATCTGCAATCGACAGAAGATGTTGTTTACGAAAGATGCGTTTCTGGCGTTGATAAACCGAGAACAGGAATAAAGTCCGACAGGTGCTGGCGTGGATAACTATAACGTAATAATTCGACCGTTAGTGACAGAACAGGGTATGCATTTTGCCAGTACGCGCAATGCCTACACGTTCGAGGTAAATCCAAAGTCCAACAAGGTCCAGATTCGCAACGCAGTGGAAAAACTTTATAACGTCAAAGTCGTGGAAGTCAGAACGGCTAATGTCAGAGGAAAACCCCGTCGCCGGGGGCGGCATTTTGGACGGACCAAAAACTGGAAAAAAGCCGTCGTGGTGCTCCACGAGGATTTCCATATTGACGTATTTTAATATCGGCGGTTTTGATCTATACGAGGCAGACAGATGGCTATTAAAATATACAAACCAACCAGTGCCGGTCGCCGAAACGCATCGGTGATCGATTATAAGTCGGTTTTGACCACTGACAAGCCTGAGAAATCGCTCTGTGTGCGAATCAAGAAATCGGGTGGTCGGAACCATCATGGCAGGACTACTGTGAGATTTCGTGGCGGCGGTGCGCGAAAGATCTACCGGATTATCGATTTTAAAAGAGACAAGGACGGAGTTCCGGCCAAGGTGGCCACGATTGAATATGATCCGAACCGGAATTGCTTTATTTCCCTGTTGCATTATCAGGATGGAGAGAAGCGATACATTCTGTCTCCGGAAGGTTTGAAAGTGGGGGATAGGGTGGAAAGCGGACGGGAAGTCGAGCCCAAGGCCGGCAATGCCATGCCGCTCAGTTCGATTCCAGTGGGGGTGGAGATTCATAATATTGAAATGCGGGCCGGTCAGGGAGGCAAGCTGGTTCGTACGGCAGGTGGTGTAGCTCGGCTCATGGCCAAGGAAGGCGATTGGGCCACATTGGTTTTGCCCAGCGGCGAAATGCGAATGGTACGCAGGGAGTGTAGAGCGACAATCGGTCAATTGGGCAACAGCGATTACCAGAATGTAAGCATAGGTAAAGCCGGACGCAAGCGGCATATGGGTCGGCGTCCTCATGTACGTGGCAAGGCGATGAATCCGGTAGCGCATCCCATGGGTGGGGGCGAAGGACGCAGCAACGGTGGACGACATCCCTGTTCACCGACAGGCGTACCGGCCAAGGGTGGAAAGACCCGAAATCCTCGCAACCCGAATAATCGATGGATTATTCGACGGCGAAAAAACAAACGTAACGGTCAGTTGGTGCTCTAGGCAGTGCCGGAAGGTGTTAACAGCGGAAGGGCTGAAGGAACAGGATGGGACGATCTCAGAAAAAAGGGCCATTTGTAAACGAGAAGCTGTATCTGAAAGTGATGCGGCAGAACGAAAGCGGTGCTCGCGATCCGATTAAGACATGGGCGCGAAGTTGTACGATCATTCCCGAGTTCGTGGGTTTTACGTTCATGGTGCATAATGGGAAGATCTTCAACAAGGTGTTCGTAACGGAAGATATGGTAGGCCACAAGCTGGGCGAGTTCTCTCTGACTCGAACGTTTAAGGGGCATGCCGGCAGTAAGAAGAAGTAAGAAACGGTCGATCCGTTACATAGACATAGGACAGAACGATGTTGTGTGTTGAAAAATTCAACCGAATTTGTAAAGAAAGAAACGTCAGCGTTGATGAACTGGCGGGGCACTTGGCTCATGGCGGTTTTAATCGTGATGATGCCGTGCGTGCCATTCGTAACTGGCAGAAGAAATTGTTTAAACCGGCTCCAACAATGGATCAAGTGGATCGATTGGCGGGAGCATTGGGTGTGGAAGCCAATGAGATATCCCAGTGGCGAGCATCCTATCGGTATGCTCCTTCTTCACCGCGAAAGGCCCGTCTCGTAACGGAATTGATTTTCGGGAGAAATGTACAGGACGCTCTCGATCTGCTGAAATTTGAACATCGTCGGGCGGCATCCTTTATCCGAAAAGTACTCGAAAGTGCGGTTGCCAATGCCGATGAAGCGGCGGCGGACGTGGAGAATTTATATGTGATTGAAGCTCGTGTAGACGGGGCCGGTCGTCGGATTGGCACAAAGGGCTGGATCGCCAAAGATCGTGGTCGTGCCCATCCTATTCGCAAAGAAGCCAGCCATATTCATGTATCGGTAACCGAAGAATAGGGCAAAAGGTAAGCAGTTAAACAGAGTATCATAGGCAGGAAATTATGGGTCAAAAAACATCGCCAATCGGGTTTCGAACGGGAATCACGCTGCCCTGGCAGAGTACGTGGTTTGCTCCGAAGGCGAACTACGGCGAATTTCTG
>JAFGPC010000030.1 GCA_016926155.1 Sedimentisphaerales bacterium | reverse complement strand
GAATCGTTTATTGCCGTGTGGCGGCACATGTTCGATTATTTCAGCAATACTAAGGGACTGGATAATCTGCTGTGGGTGTATGGACCCAATCACGGGAACAAAACCGCGGCGTATTATGCCGGAGACGATTATGTAGACCTGATCGGCCTGGATGCCTATACCGATTATCTTGATCCCGAACATGTCCGGGGCTATGACGAGATCATCGCCCTCGATAAACCCTTTGGTTTTTCCGAGTATGGCCCCCATGCATCCAGCAATCCGCCGGGCGATTACGATTACCGAAAATTCCTTGCGGGTGTAAAGGAGAATTTCCCCAAAACCTGTTACTTCATGAGCTGGAATGCCAAGTGGAGCCTGGCATCGAATCAATATGTCAAGGAAATGCTCAGCGATCCGGCTATTGTCAATCGGGATGAACTGCCGAAGGAATTGTTTTCGGTCAGGAAACCATCTGCCGCTGCTAACGGGTCTGATTCCAAACTGCCTGTGGATGGTAACTGGAAAGTGACTTTCGAGGATAACTTTGACGTTGACAAGCTAGATTCCTCCAAGTGGATTCCCGGTTATCAATGGGGCCAGACACATAATTACAATGCTTATTGCGATCCGTCCAACGTCCTGATAGAGAACGGTCTGCTGCGTTTGAAAGTCGAGGACAAACCTTCGCATGACAAGAAATACACTTCGGCAGTTGTGACCACCTATGACAAGTTCTCACAGAAGTACGGTTATTTCGAGGGGCGGTTCAGGATTCCGACAGGTAAGGGTTTCTGGCCGGCGTTCTGGATGCTGCCTTACCCCCAACATTGGCCTCCGGAGATCGATATCTTCGAGACAATCAGAGATGATCCAAAGATCTATATGACCTACCACTGGAGTGACGACGGCAAACATAGATCCAGCGGTAAAAATTGGAATGGCAAGGATTTCACTTATAGCGGCGATTTTCACACGTATGGTTTGCTTTGGGAGCCGGATAAAATCGTCTGGTACATCGACGGGATCGAACGATCACGTTTCACCGATGCCAGTGTGATTGTCGATGAACCGATGTATCTGCTGATCAACTTCGGCATTGATGCCAAATGGCCCGGTCCGTGTGATGAGACTACACCATTTCCAGCCTATTATGAATGTGACTGGGTGCGGGTGTATCGCATGGCTGAGCAGGAAGGGAAGCAGTGAATAGGCAGATTTTGTTTTTATTATTAAGCTTGAGTTTTTTATGTACTGCGTCGGGTCGTTGCAGGGCGGAGACTGTATGCGATCCTTTGCAGGTTTCATCGAACGGCCGTTTTCTGGTTCATGGGGGTGGGACACCGTTTTTCTGGATGGGCGATACGGCGTGGCAATTGATCCATGACCTGACGCGACAGGAGATTGAATTTTATATGGCCAATCGGGCATGGAAGGGATTTACGGTGATCCAGACGGTTGTCCTGGCCGAACTTCGCGGACTGGAGGAACCCAACCGGCAGGGCCATTTTGCCCTGAAGGACAAGGATCCGACCAAACCTATCGTTGAGGAAGGACCTGACAATGACTATTGGGATGATGTGGAGTTTGTCCTGAAGACGGCCCGGGAGAACGGCCTTTATGTCGGTCTGTTACCGACATGGGGCAGGTACGTGACGAGTAACTGGCAGAATGGGTTGGTCGACGGCATTTTCAATGAGAGTAATGCCCTGGAATACGGGCAGTTTGTGGGAAAACGATTTCGGGAGTATGACAACATTATCTGGATCATTGGGGGAGATCGGGCGGCGCCGACGGATGCTTCGCGAGCGATCTGGCGGGCCCTGGCCAGGGGAATTACGATCGGAGCAGCGGGCAAGGAGGATTACAGCAAAACGCTGATGACCTATCACACTTCGGGACCGGGTGCGAGCTGGTGGTTTTTCAATGATGAAAAATGGTTGGATATTCGTGCGTGCCAGTCCGGACACGGACGGAGCAGTTTTAACTGGCAATTCATCCAGATAGGCTATTCGATCAAGCCGATCAAACCCGTGCTTGATCTGGAGACGGCCTATCCCGGATTTCGGCATGGGCGGCCGCCGACGATAGCGACAGATGACCATGCGCGGCGGGGGGCGTACTGGTCTGTCTTTGCCGGGGCATGCGGGCATACATACGGACATCACAGCATCTGGCAGATGTACGATCCAATTCGACCGGGAGTCGCCGATCCAAAACAATACTGGTATGAAGTACTGGATATTCCCAGTGCGTTTCAAATGGGATACTTGCGAAACCTGATGGAATCGCGACCCTTTATCACGGCAACTCCGGATCAAAGCATGATTGTGACCGAGCAGAACCATGTTGACGATTACATTGAAGCTTTACGCAGTGACGGTTTTATCATGGTGTATACTCCGACCGGAAAAACATTCACATTACGGATGGGTAAGCTAAGATGTAAGGCGCTTATAGCATGGTGGTTCGATCCCCGTAAAGGGGAAGAGACCAAGATCGGGATCGTCGAGAACAAAGGCGTTCAATCGTTTGATCCACCCGGCAGTGAAGGCTTTCCCAATGACCAGGTGCTTGTACTGGATGATCCGGAAAAGAAATTCGGTCCACCCGGTGAAGTCGAACGAGAGAATGATGCGAAGTGAACGAGACCCGGCAATATTTGACAGCTTCCCAGCGTCTTGTGTGAAGTGCATGAGGGTAACAAGAATCTCAGATTCCAGAAAAGGGAGAAAGAAATGGCTTGTCGGCTTGGGATGATTGTACTTGTATTTATATGTTTTGTACCTTTCTCGTATTCGATCTCCCTGGATGAGCGCCCGGCTCAACCGGGGGAATGGGGATATCGACCGGTTGCGAATGAAGTATGCGCTACCAATCCGCCAGGCTTTGTCTGGCGTTATCAAAAGGGTCTGACCTGGCAAGTCGAGTGTACACTTGTGGAATCGGAGAAGGAGTTTACCTATTCTGTGTCTGACCTGGAACTGAATGTTCATTGTCCACCAAATACGTTTCCGACAGGCAGTTATCAATGGCGGTATCGCGGGAAAGACAGTAAAGGAAATTTGACTCCATGGAGTATTGTTCGCAGGTTCACGATCGGATCGGATGCGGTAACGATGCCCATGCCGGAGCGTTCCGAATTATTACGTCGAATTCCTTCGACACATCCTCGATTGTTTGTCCGGCCGGAAAAGGTAAATCATCTTCGCGAACTGGCCAAAGGAGAGCTGAAGGACAAGTATGATGCGATGGTTCGTGAATGTGAGCGAATTCTGAAGAATCCCCCGGATACAACCGAGCCTCCCAAGTATCCGGCCGACATGGTGCGAGGTTCCGATTCATGGAGGGAACTCTGGTGGGGAAACCGTACTTATACCATCAAGGCGCTCAATAGTGCCGCCATCCTTGCATTTACTCATCTGCTTGGCGGTCCGGAGAAATATGGACAAGAGGCCAGGCGAATCCTGATGGAGTGTGCCAAATGGGATCCCAAAGGCAGTACAGGGTATCGGTATAATGACGAAGCGGGGATGCCGTATAATTATTATTTTTCCCGGACGTATACATTTGTGAACGATCTTCTTACAGAGGAGGAAAAGCAGACCTGTCGCAAGATTATGCAAATTCGCGGCAAGGAAATGTATGATCATCTCTGGCCGCGTCATCTCTGGACGCCCTATGCGAGTCATTCCAATCGGGCATGGCATTTTCTGGGAGAGATTGCCGTGGCGTTTCATGGGGAAGTCGAAGGCGCCGACGATTGGCTCTGGTTTGCGATGAACGTATTTTACAATATGTATCCGGTCTGGTGTGATGACGATGGCGGCTGGCATGAAGGGGCCGGCTACTGGTCCAGCTATCAGGCCCGGTTTACCTGGTGGGCGGATATCATGCGTGAAGCGATGGGGATCAATGCCTTTAACAAGCCATATTATTCCAAGGTCGGGTATTACTGTATGTACCTTCTGCCGCCCGACAAGGTCGGTGCCGGATTCGGCGATCTGTGCGCTCCGAAGCGGTCGAGTAACTTTCGAAGTATCATGAGCGTGTTTGCGGCACAGGCCCAGAATCCTCACTGGCAATGGTGGGTTCAGCAGCATGGAGAGCCCGTAGAGGAGGGAGGTTATATCGGTTTTATCCGGGGCGCCCTTCCCAAGGTACAGGCTGAGGCTCCGGACGATTTACCGACCAGCCGGGTATTCAACGGGATCGGACAGGCCTATCTTAATACGCAGATTTTCGATGCGGATGACAGTGTGCAGATCGCATTCAAATCCAGTCCCTTTGGCACCCAGAGTCATGGTTATGAAGCCAATAACTCCTTTCTACTGTGGGCCTATGGTAAACGGCTGCTCATCCGCAGCGGTTATCGCGACAGCTACGGAAGCGAACATCACAGTAAATGGATGTGGTCTACGCGTTCGGTTAATAATATTACCGTAGATGGTACAGGTCAGGGACGTCGAACCGCCAAATCACAAGGTCGAATCATCGCATTTGAAACCACACCGGAGATGGATCTTGTAATCGGCGAAGCAGGCCAAGCGTATGAAAAACCGTTGGAGCGGTTCACTCGGGCTATCCTGTTTATCAAGCCGGAATTAATGATCGTGTATGATCGTCTGTCCTCGTCCCAGCCTTCCAGCTATGAATACTGGCTTCATGCCATTAATCAAATGCATGTTAAAGATCAGCATGATATTCTTGTGAAGAACGATGATGTGTTTTGCCGGATCGATTTTCTCGCACCTCTTGGCCTGACGTTCGAACAGACCGACCGGTACGATCCCAATCCGCGTCCCCGCATCAAGTTACGGGAATGGCACTTGACCGGCAAAACCCCCGACAAACAAAAGCAGGTGGAATTTGTGGCGCTGTATCGAATCGGTCATAAACGGCAAGCCCTTCCTCATGAAGCAACCTTGAAAAAGGAGGATGGCGGATACATTTTGCACGTCGCGCTTTCCGATGGATCGGTGACGGCCCTTCTGCCGACCGAAGAAAATTGGGTACATAGTACCGGAGGTTTGAAAAATACCGGTACTATAGCTGTACAGCGGCAATATAAAGATGGGCGGACTTGTCGACTCTTGCAACAATAGAATATCGGTAGTATACTCAGGAAACGTGGATGTAATGAAAAACGTGACAGGGAGGTGACGCATGAGAAACATTGGGATGCTGCTTGGCTTTGTTATATGGTCGGTTTCGTTGGGACTGGCTCAAGAGCAGGATTTTACACCCACCCTCGAGGCAGGGCCGGGTGTGATCGTTTCCGGAAAACCATATCAAGGCATGGATGATGATGTTTTTCCCGTCGGTTTCGTTTTTTATGAGAGCCGCTTTTGGTCGATTCGAGGTACGGAAGTCGGATATCGGTTATTTAATAACGGCTCGTTTGATCTCAAGGCGATTGCCCGCTGGCGTTTCGACGGATACGAGGAAGACGACAGTTCCGCGTTGGATGGTATGGCGAATCGACGTATGACGATAGATGGTGGAATTTCTGCTGTCTGGTATGGAGATTGGGGCGCTCTATCCACTTCCTTTGTGAACGATTTACTGAACGAGCACGATGGCCAGGAATTTCGTATTGGCTACAGTAAGCGATTTACCTGGAAGCCTGTGTCGATTTCCCCGTCATTCGGTTTGAAATGGAGCAGTGATAATGTACTTCGTTATTACTATGGAGTGGAAGGCGATGAAGTCCGAGCCGCCCGGCCTTTGTATCGACCTGATGATGCTTTTGTTCCGTATGCGGGAATCGATCTGATTTATGATTTCGAAGGCCCCTGGTCGATTTTCAGCGGGATTCGTTACGAATGGTTGACCTCGGAAATCAGCGACAGTCCTATTGTTGAGGAGCATCACAACTTGTCTTTTTTTGCCGGCCTTCTGTACAAGTTTTAAAAAACTTTATTGTTATGCCTGTTATGCCATGTAAATCGATAGGACCGTAAGGAATGATTTTAAAGTTCTGTAAAAACAAATGAACTCGATTGTCAGTACTCCGTATCTGCAGAGACGCGATAAGCAAGAGAAAGGAAATGTAATGGCGAAAATCGGTCTGTTTTATGGAAGCACCAGCGGCGATACCCTTAAAGCCTCTGAGATGATTGCGGCGGAGTTTGAGGATGGAGTTGTGGAGCTTCATGATGTTCGAAAAGCCTCTGCTGAGGATTTAAACGGGTATGACGCCTTCATTTTCGGCACAAGCACATGGCACTGGGGCGGCTTGCAGGATGAGTGGGCCGTATTTGAAGAGGAACTCGGCGCCGAGCAGATCAAAGGAAAGAAGGTTGCGCTGTTTGGCCTGGGGGATCAGAAGAATTATCCGGAAAACTTTGTCGACGGGATCGGTCTTCTGGGCAAGAAGGTCAAGTCGCTTGGCGCTTTGGTTGTAGGTCATTGGCCGACGGAAGGGTACGATTTTGTCGCGAGCCAGGCTGTTGCCGGAGAGGCCTTTCTTGGGCTGGCGTTGGATCAGGACAACCAGTCCGATCAAACACCGGATCGAATCCACAAATGGGTTACGCTTTTAAAACAACAGCTTCTCTGACGTGTAAACAATTTAAACCTATGTTGTTGACAGAAAAGAGGTGATTCGAAAACGTTATAACCAGATGAGTCCTGTAAACGATGCTGGAAATCACAGGAAAAAGCTTGTCACATGGAGTTGAATCCATATAATACAATGAACGAAATGGAATAAATGTTTACATAGGGTAAAGACTGGAGGCGGGCATCATGCCAATGTTGTTGTATTATGCGATTGCGGCTGTCGCAGGAGTGTTGGTTGGAGCGTTGCTGGTGGGGGTAATTCTTGGGCTTCATGCCCGTCAGCAGCTTGCCAAAGAACGGGAGAGGCGTGCCATTGCGGAGGAGAAAAATTTCCGAATTCCCAAGCTGGAAAGCGCTGTCGCCAGGAAAAATACCGAACTCAAAGATCTGCAGGAACACTTGAGCGATCGAGAGCAGAGGTTGTCTGAAATCCAGAATCGCTTGTCCCAGAGAGATCGGGAATTATTTGAAAAGACGGCGCAGCTTGCCGAAAAAACAGTGGAACTTTCCGGAACACGGGCCAACCTGGCCGCCAAACAGGCCGAACTGGAAGAGGAAAAGAGATATTCAGCGGCGAAACTGGCCGAACAGAAGCGTCTTTCGCGCGAGCGACTGGAACGACTCCACGAAGCGCAGACACAGGTCTGGCACGATTTCAGACAACTTTTTGCCGAAGCCCTTCTGGAGGATCAACCGGAATTTCCAAAGCTGGTTCGAAACAAACAAGCTGCCACAGAAGATGTGGAGCCGTTGGAAAAATCCGTCCAGGAAGATCTTCGGGAGGAAGATTGGGATGATGAAGAAGACTTGAGCATCGTACCGCCGATGAGGAATCAAGAAACATTCGATATACAGGAAACCATTGACCGGGAAGAAGGAGAAGATCCCCTGGCCGGATTCGACCTGAATCAGCCGGAAGAGCAGGTTGAAGAGCCACAAGAAGAAGTTAATCAGGAAACGAACGAATTGGAATCGTCGTTAACCGAGTCAGAAGAGATTTCTCTGGATCAACCGGTTGCACCTACAACGGATTTCCCCTTTTCCATCGAAGACAAAGAACCGGAGACGATCGAATTGACTCTTATGGATGATGAGTTGGAAACGATCCAAGGGGAGGAATCCAAAGCGGGGACACAGGCAAGTCCTGCCCCGATTCCAATCCGGGAACTTGCTTTGGAAGAGACAGGAGACGAGAAGGCGGAAAAACAGGTCGAAGAGACAGAAAAAAAAAAGTTCCAATCAATTCCGGATTAGACGAAGAAACAGAATCAGGGGAAAACGAGTACGAATCGGCGTCCTAAAGCCTGATTGGATCCCTTGGCGGCATAGCCGGCACAAAACAAGCCGGATACACGACAAGTGAGATCTCGATCAATTCTAACAAATGATCCCTTATCGGACGAAAAGAAAAACGTTTTCTTTTTTTAGGGATTTATAAGACAGGCGGTTTTTTGATTCTTCTTTATTCATGATGTAATTCCTTCATCGCCACATCCGTTTCTTTTCATCGTTTCATTCCCAAGTCTGAATCTTTATCAGACGTAAGAGTCGCTCTATAGAAGTGTTTCCTATTCCCTTCCGTGTTTGGCGTCTATTGATTGTTTACGGAGAGTAAAGGGTATAGCCACTCCTTAAGTTTAGCTTTAGAAGCACCGATAGTCGTGTGTAAAGGTTGAAGGCAGGTTAAACAAGACGACACCAGTGAAAATAGCAGGCGACGATTGCGCCCTCTTAACATTTATCTTGCCGACGTATTATAAAATGAGATTGTTAGGAGTCTGCTCGTGACAGAAAAAGAAAAGCGTACACACGTTTCTTCTGATGTTGAATCCTTGAATTCTTCTTTGGCGTTAAAACGGGAAGGAAAGTACCTGACTTTTGCGCTGGGACAGGAAGAGTACGGGCTTGAAATACTCAAGGTCCGCGAAATTATCGGATATATGGAGATCACAGCAATTCCACAGACGCCGGAATTCATCGAAGGCGTGGTCAATTTGCGAGGACAGGTAATTCCGGTTATGGACCTGCGGATGAAATTCGGTATGGATCGCGCCGAGGTCACAGAGGAAACGTGTATTATTGTTGTGGAAACGGAACAGGGGGGAAACAGTTGTCAAACCGGGCTGATTGTGGATCGAGTGATGGAAGTGCTTTATATCGAAGAGGATAAAATCGAACCGTCGCCGGAGTTCAGCAGCGCATCGGGAACGGACTTTATTCTTGGGATGGCCAAGGTGGGCGAGTCGGTCAAGATCCTGCTGGATATTGATCGCGTTCTCGGTGAGGGCTGTGCGAATTGGGATGTGTAACAAGCCAACGGGCATTGAACCGGCAAGCGGGATGTCCAAAGAAAAATAAGGAGTTATCTATGTTCAAGAACATGAAACTGAAAGTAAAGTTATTGGTCATCGGCATTGCATTGACAGTGCTTCCGATTCTTGCTGTTTCCATCGTGGTGTGGAATCAAAATAACAAAATGATGGAGATTGCAGAACAGGAAAATGAAGTGCTTGCTCTTTCGGATCTGGACCACATTGCACAAGGTGTCTATGGTATGTGTCAGGCCCAACAGGAACTGGTGCAGCAGAATGTTGACGCTTCGTTAAATGTTGCCAGGGACGTTTTGAACCAAATAGGGCAGATTACATTTTCTGAGGAGTCGGTAAATTGGGAAGCAGTAAATCAATACAATAAAAATTCAATAAGTATTGATCTTCCCAAGATGATGGTCGGTTCGACATGGCTGGGACGAAATACAAGTATGAAAGAATCGTCTCCGGTGGTGGACAAAGTGCAAAAACTTATCGGGGGAACCTGCACCATCTTCCAGCGAATGAATAATCAGGGGGATATGCTTCGCGTTTGCACAAATGTTGAGAAACTGGATGGTACTCGTGCCATTGGGACCTTTATCCCGGCAACCAATCCCAGTGGAGAGTCCAATCCTGTTGTTTCGAAGGTATTGCGGGGAGACACATTCAGCGGCAGAGCGTATGTAGTCAACAAATGGTATATTACTGCCTATGAACCCATTCTCGATGCGAATCGAAAGGTTGTCGGAATTCTGTATGTCGGAATACCTCAGGAAAGCGTTGTCAGCCTACGACAGGCCATTATGGACGTGAAAGTGGGAGAGACCGGATACGTATATGTCCTGGATTCCCAGGGTAACTATGTCATCAGCAGCGGCGGAAAACGGGATGGAGAATGCATCTGGAATGCCAAGGACGCCGAAGGCAATTTATTTATTCAGGAAATCGTCAAGAAAGCGGTTGTTCTGAAACCGGGTCAGGTTGCTGAACAACTCTATCCCTGGAAGAATGCCAATGATTCAACAGCCCGGATGAAAATTGCGCGTCTGATGTATTTTGAACCATGGGACTGGGTCATCGGCGTCGGATCTTATCTGGATGAATTTGAAAGAGCTAAAGTTCGTGTCAATGAAGTCGGTCGTGCCACGAATTGGATTCTCGGGGTTGTGGGAGGAGTCTCTTTCTTCGGCACGACACTGATATGGTTCTTTGTTGCGGGAGGTTTAACCAGCCGTCTGGGACGAATCGTAACACAGCTTCGTGAAGGCTCTCAAATGGTTTCCAGCTCCTCCGGACAGGTGTCTGCCGCATCGCAGTCATTGGCTGAGGGCGCTACGGAACAGGCGGCAGGTCTGGAAGAAACTTCCTCCAGTTTGGAAGAGATGGCCAGTATGACCAAACAGAATGCCGACAATGCGCAGCAGGCCAACACTCTTTCCGATGAAGCGAAAAATGCCGCCCATACCGGCGCACAGGCAATGGAAAAGATGAATCAGGCCATTGTGGAAATTCGCAAATCCAGTGATGAGACGGCCAAGATCATTAAAGTCATCGATGAAATCGCATTTCAGACCAATTTGCTTGCCCTGAATGCCGCCGTCGAAGCGGCCCGGGCTGGTGAAGCAGGTAAAGGTTTTGCCGTTGTGGCCGAAGAAGTGCGAAACCTGGCCATGCGATCCGCCGAGGCGGCCAAGAACACTTCGGAGATGATCGAAGAATCAGTCAAAAACGCCCAAAACGGTGTGGATATCGCCGAGGAAGTAGCCAAAGCGTTGAATGAGATTGTTGACGGGATCGGTAAAACCAGCGATTTGGTCGGCGAAATTGCGGCTGCCAGTCAGGAACAGGCGCAGGGGATTGATCAGGTCAATACCGCCGTTTCTCAAATGGATAAGATTACCCAGCAGAATGCGGCCAATGCCGAAGAAAGCGCTTCTGCCAGTGCCGAGATGAATACTCTGGCCGATAGCATGCAGAGAATCGTTGATGATTTGGTCATGATCGTGGGCAGTTCAAATCGAGATCAGAGTAATCAAGATTCTAAATTATCGGGAAAATCATCCATCCGAAGCAGAGAATCAACTCTGAGAACGGGGGATCAGGTTTTTCATCAGATTGCAACAGGTAACAGACAGCAGGAATCCGAAAATCAAAAACCGTCCAGGGCCGGCGCAAAACAGCGTATTCCCCTAGAAACAGAAGATAAAAACGAGTTTGATAGTTTTAACGATTAATAACTGATTTTCAGAATTTTCTATAAAGGACGGTCAAGAGTATTCTGGCCGCCCTTTATTTTTTTTGCCTTGTTGCGGATTTATCAATTGGAAACTCTCCTCCACCGCCATGCACGGCATGAAAAAATCGATGCCCCATTTCATTGTGTATGCTGTCTGTGGTAATTCTTGCTTTACGATTCCAGTTTCCATTTAAACTGAAATTCAACCTCTTCCCATCCTCCTTCGCGTTCATGTTCGATATTCAAGATGGCGCGAGCAGGAATGTAAACCCGTTCTCTCGCAATCTGAATGCGGAAATGTTCCCCGTTTTCAATGCAGTCAGCCAGCCGGCGTAATTTGGCGACAGTCTGTGTTGCATTATATGTCTTTTCGATATCGCGGGATTTCTGCTTCTTTACCATGCTGTTCCTTTCATCTTTGGTGTGTCGTCTCAATCCTTTTTTTTAAGCTGGGCCCGGACCTTTTCAAAGACCTGATCTACAGACACATTTTCGATCCGATACTCCGGGCGGTAATCGTTGACGATTCGCCCACGTTTTTGCGGATCCACAGCGGCACAGGCATTTTTTCCGTAAGGACCGACTCGAAGGGGATTGGTCGGACCGAAAATTATCACAGTTGGGGTGTGTAACGCAACAGCGATATGCCCCGGGCCGGTATCGTTACTAATAACAACGGAAGCCTGTTCCAGAAGGGCGATCAGGGGGCCAAGTGGGGTTTGACCGGCAAAGTTTGCAATGGGGACTTTTGACGAACGGCAGAGAGAATCAATCAAGGCTTTTTCCCCTTCTGTTCCGATCGCTGCAATTTGAAATCCAAGGTGATGGATTCGTTCAGCCAGTTCAGCAAAGGACATAATCGGCCAGCATTTAACAGCATGAGCCGAGCCGATCATGAAAACAGCGTACAACTGTGAGGTCAAACCATGACCGGCGAGAATTCGACTCGCTTCTTGCTGATCCGTATCCGTCGAGGACAAGCCAAACTCGACAGTACTGATTTCAGCTCCTGCCGCCTGGATAATATGCAGGTAATCATCGATCACATGAGCTGACTTGGGGTGAGGATCGATCCGATCGGTATAAAACCAGGTTGCAAATTCCCGAGAACAGGACAATCCGAGTCTGTTTGGGCTGCCTGTAATCCAGGAAAATAAAGCCGTGCGAAACAGGCCTTGCAGATCGATCACCAGATCGAAATGCGCTGTTTTAAGTTGGCGGAGCAATTTCCACAAAGCCACAAAAGATGAGGGGGAATACCACCATTTTCCCAGTAACTTACGGTCGAATAACAGTATGGCATCCACCCGTCCGGTTCGTTCCGGAAGAAGGGCGAATTCGGGCCGAATCAGCCAGGTGATTTTCGCATCGGGGAAGTTTTTCCGTAATGCCGTCAAGGCCGGCAATGATAAAACCACATCTCCCAACGCCGAGGGTTTGATAATTAAAATATTCTTATACGAAGGCTTTGCCATTATTAATATTATGTCTTTCTTTAACCTGCTCGGCGGCGGCTATGAATGTTACAATCCGTTCCGCCGTTGCTCTGCGTGACAAAGACCGGAATAAGATAATTTTCTCTTTCCTGGATAGGCCGGTTACTCTAGCATAATCATTGATTATCCGCAAGAGGTCGGTTGTATGAATCCCGCTCGACCATAGCAGAGTGGCAGCCAGTTTAGCCAGACCTCTCGTTCGATTGTCTCGGTCCCATGGTAGGATCGGTTTGATTCCATCCAGATCAACGAGGCACAACCGTATCGAATCATCTTTGCTTTGAACGAGAAAATTACTTGCCTTGGCATCCCGATGCCACAATCCACATTGGTCCAAATCCGCAAAAATCATCGCAATCTGGTGACATAGTGATCGTCGGACGGCGGGATCAAGATTGTTGGCTTTTTCGTGATCCTGAACGAATTGATACAATTCACAAGCAGAAACGAGGTGTTGCGTAATAAGAATACTTTCAGTGCTTCCAAGAATGGCGCTGTGTTCGATAGCGGCCAGTGGCCATGGGGTGGTTAGGCCGACCTGCAGCAGCCGCCTGGCCAGATGAAATGTTTGTATGGCCCGTGAGGGAAACAAAAAGCGAAATCCACCGAATGGCCCCGATTTCGTAATATGACGTTTCAAAACCACCCGAAATTGATGAGATCCAATAGCAAACTTTTTTGAGACCACCCGGGTGGTTCCATCTACCTTGAGTACTTCATCAGCACCCTCCAGAAGGGCGTTGGGATTGGACAAACAATCTATCCATGCTCCGGGATCGATTTTCTGACCATCTGGTCCCCTCAAGGCAAACAAACCCTTCCACCCGTCCGGCAAAGAGAGTCGGACAGTCTCAAACGCTGTACAGGATCGAAGACGCGGTCGTTTTTCCGGATTTTGCATACGCTGAGATTATAAGAAGCGGAATCGGGTCGGGCAAGGATCAGCCGGGAGAATCTCCTGTTATAATCAAGTTCGACGATGGTTATGGTTTATTGGACCTTATGGATTATCAAAAAAAGGCATAATTCAGGGTAAAGAGCTTGAATTGTGTATACAATTTAGATACTATAGATAAGGTGTTTATGGGGTCGGCAGGTGACTCCGGAAGATGCGTCAAAAACAGGAGTCGATGGATGAAAAGCACGTTTTCCCCGATGAAACGGTGGATTGCCGCGCTAATGCTTTGCAATCTGTCAATCGTTTCTTTTTCGGCACCGATGGGAAAACAGCAGGCCCGCCGGATGGTGCAGGGCTGGCTGAAAAACCGTCCCCAACCGTTTGGATGCCGTCTGTCAAGACAGGCCGCCGAAGCAACCACGTTTTCCGATGCACAGGATCGGCCCTTATACCATGTTGTTGCTCTGGAGCCGGGAGGATTTCTTGTCGTCGCGGCAGACGATCGTATTGAACCGATCATTGCGTTTGTCTCAGACGGAAGTTTCGATCCATCGACCGACAAACCACTGGGAGCAATCCTGGCCCGTGATTTACCTAACCGAATGGCTTCCGTCCGAGAGGATGGTTCTTCACAGGTTAAAAGCCAGAACTGGATACGAAAATCGGTTAGACACGATCGAAATCAGCAGCGCTGGGATGCATTGCTTAAAGCCGCCGATTTTCCCGAACCCCCGGCTGAGACCGGTCAACGTCTCGTCAATCCATCGCAGATCCGAGTTGCACCTCTCGTTCAAAGCGTCTGGGGCCAATCGACCTTGGGAGATTATGTTGGAGAATTGAGTTGTTATAACTACTACACGCCTCCTTTTGCAACCCCCGGAGATACGGATAATTACCCATGTGGCTGCGTGGCTACCTCTATGGCTCAGTTGATGCGATATCACCTGTACCCCCAGCAAGGCATCGGTGTTCATGGATTTACCATTTGGATCGATGGAAGCCCTAGAACGGCCAACACCAGGGGGGGTGATGGTTCCGGCGGGGTTTACCGCTGGGACCGGATGGTTCTGGACCCCTACGCTTCTCATAACACCATAACTCTGGTCCAGCGGCAGGCTATCGGAGCACTGTGTTATGATGCCGGCGTAGCGGTAGAGACAGAATATACCGACAATTGGGCCGCCGCTTCCCTCCGTGATGCCTCGCAGCGGCTTATAGGCACATTTCTGTTTGCCAATACGATTCATGGGTACAATAACACTAACTCAATTGCTTCCGCCAATCTACTGAGAATGATCAACACGAATGTCGATGCCGCATTACCTGTGATCCTTGGGGTGGATGGTCCATATGGTGGACACGCCCTTCTGTGCGACGGGTATGGGTATGACGATAGTACGATGTATCACCACTTGAACATGGGCTGGAGCGGCATGGAAGATGCATGGTATGCCCTGCCGAATATTGATACCGATTTCCATGATTACAATGTAGTGGATGTGTGTGTCTACAACATCTATCCTACAGGAACAGGTGAGATCATCAGCGGGCGAATCACCGATCCGACCGGCGCCCCGCTTGCCAATGTGGACATTACAGTCCAGGGTGCTTCCTACACGGCCCGGACCGATGAGCAGGGGATTTATGCTCTCAGCCGGTTACCTTACAACCATAGTTATACGATCCTTCCGTCTCGACGGGGTTGGGCGTTCACTCCCCGGACCGTTTCTACAGCTCGATCTCTTAACGATACACAGACGTGCGGGAATGTATACGGCGTGGATTTTGTCGGTCAGACCGAGGGGGCACAGGTCCGTTTCGACCAGCAGCAGTATATGGTTGGCGATTTGATCGGTATTCAAGTCATAAACAGTGAGCTGGCAGGAAGCGGATCCTGTCAGGTTGTGGTGAGAAGCTCTGCGGGGGATTTAGAAATCATAACACTTACGGAGAGCACGCCCGATTCAGGAGTCTTTGATGGCTCTATCGCTTCCTCGCAGAGCCCATATACGACCAGCAGCGGTACGTTGGAGGTATGGCATAGCCTGACGATCACGGCAAATTGTCCCGGTTATGAAGAAACCGCGGAAGCGTCGATTGTCGGAGAAAAGGAACTTATTTATTGGGATGATTTCGAATACGGATTCGGGCCGGAATGGTGGATCGAGGATGGATACGACGATGGGTATACCTGGGATTGGTATGATGCACTGGATGATTTTGGCTCCGGAGCCATTGCCCTGGTTGACAGCGACAGCGCAGGATATGTCGATATGGATGAATCCCTGATCCTTTACCTGGACTGTTCGGGTCTTGTTGACACGACGCTCACATTTGATCATTATTTCAGATATTACTATGAACTTCCAAATGAAGTGGCGGATGTTGATATTTCAATTAATGAAGGGGATTGGATAAACGTAGCTCAATATATTGGACAGGATGATTTTGGTACCGAAGTACTGGATATCAGTGCTCTGGTGGATGGTCAGACTGATGTACGGATTCGTTGGCGGTATTACAATGCGAATTGGGATTATTACTGGGCACTTGATGACATTCAGGTTGACGCGATCGTCCTGCCGCAGACACCATGGGCTTATGGCAATACCTATTATGCCGCTTCGGACCAGACGCTTACTATTACTTTGGAAGCGGAGGATGATGGTTATCCTAAAAACACGTTGGATTATACACTGACCTCTCTGCCATCTCACGGCGATCTCAGGATTTCCGGAGGCGAGGTGATCGAACAGGAAGATTTACCGTACACACTGGATAATGGGGCAAATCAACTTGAATATGTTCCGTTTGCCTGTTATGCCGATCTGGATGAGTTCATATTTCTTGTCGATGATGGCGGACAGGCCCCTTCCGGCGGTGTCAGTAACACGGCTACCGTGACTGTGGGAGTTTCCTCGATCTACCATACCTATTTCGAAACCGGCCTTCCGGCCGGATGGTCCATAGAGGATGGAGATATGGACGAGCAGACCTGGACGTGGCAGGATGAAGGGGCCTACGCTATGATGATCGTGGACAGCGACCTGGCAGGAAAGATCTGGATGGATGAAAGTCTGATAACAACGTCCATCGATTGTTCCAACCTGGAAAAAGTCATGTTGATCTACGATCACGATTTCTATTACAACGAAGATGAAATTGGTGATGTGGAAGTCCGGGTCGAGGGAGGGCCGTGGCAACGAGTGATGCGGTACCAGGGAGTAGATGACTGGGCCCTGGTAAAAATCGACATTACCCAGATCGCGGCCGGACATTCGAATCTCCAGGTTCGCTGGCGATACTATAATGCGTTCTGGGAATGGTATTGGGCGGTTTTTTCATTTGGCATATTGGGGGTAGAACACATTTATCCGGGAGATATGGAAGGCGATTGTGCAGTCGATTTTGTCGATTTTATTCGATTTTCTCAAGCCTGGCAGGCTACCTCTGCTCATCCCGACTGGGATGGGGCCTGCGACCTTGCCTTACCTTATAATGTGATTGATCTCTATGATTTACAGGTTTTTGCCGATCATTGGTTGGGCCATTAATGACAAGAAAGGTGTCTGCATGAATGGAATCAGCTAGGAAATTTCTATGCCCGTAGATAAACGATCTTATTCTATCAGTGTTTTTACGTGTAGCTTTTTTATTCTGCTGAACGCGATGGTTGGATTCGGCCGGACCTATGAAAAAGCGCCGATAGAGGTTTTGCGCAGAACTGGTTTTGAAAGAGAGCGGGATTTGGCGGATTTTCACGGGATTCGTATCAGAGACCGACTCGTCTACTATAAAGGCCGCCAAATTGGAGAAGCAATTGTCCAGAAGGACCATGTGATCTATGAACTGGATCAGCGGACGGGCCAACTGCGGGATTTTCGCGTGCATTGGCGGGATGATCTTCCGGATCGTCTGCCAAAGGTGATTTCACGGGAACAGGCGGCCGCTCGACTAGGGGGAAAGCTTCGCTATGGCCGTTTATTCTATCTGGCCGAGGATAGTGAAGTAATTCCGATTCGTCCTGTGCCGAAGGAACCATGCTGGATCATTCATACCATTGAAGACGGTGGAGAATTAAAAGCTTCCGTAGTGGATGCGATTTCGGGCCTACTTCTCGGTCCTGCCATACCGCCGCCTTATGAAGGATATTCCCTTTCAGGGCCTGTCAATATATCCGAATGCACTAGTTCGTGGAGCACATGGTATCGTAGTGCGGAGAACTGGTTCAATACAATGGGATATCCAACGGAGGCGGTCTTGTATCCCGGAGAAGCAAAGATGCGCGAACATATCGCATCGGATGCAATGGTGCTGTTCTACGAATTGGCCCATGGTGGATCAACAAGCTTTACGAATGGATGCGGAGACCATACTTCTGCGTCAGAAATTGTTAACTGGCTTCAGATATATCCTCCAGTCCCCTTTGCTTTCATCGGTAGTTGTGGAGGGATGTGCAGTACCGGTAATGGGACTTTGTCCCATGCGTTTCGCAAGGGGATTCTCGAAGGTGCGGTGACCGTAGGGTATTGCGGGATGGCTGACGAACCCTGCGTAACCGATTGCTGGTATGGTAATCCGGATACGAGAGACTGGCAAAACACGATGTTCGAGTATATGAGTCAGGGCTATACGATCAAAGAAGCCTTTGATTTAGCCAATCTTGCGTGCCCGGCCTGTGCTGTCGGTAATTGTATGCGATTTGTCGGGGATGAGAGTCTGGCTGTCATTCCCAAGATCAGCCGTACTCCGTTCAAACGGATTTACGTGGATGCAGGGGCCACAGGTACGAATAATGGAACCTCCTGGCAGGATGCCTTTCTGGAACTTTCTGACGGGTTGGAAGCGGCTACAGGGGGCGAGAACGAGATCTGGGTGGCCCAGGGGATCTACCGGCCCGCCCTGGCCGGTGGAAATCCATTTGCATCCTTTATTATCGATGGAACAACCACACTGGCCGGCGGTTTTCCAACCGGAGGCGGGGTATGGGAAGATCGCGATCCTTCTATTTATGAGACCATTTTAAGTGCCGATCTGAACCGGGATGACGGGGCCGGCTTTGTGAATCGGATCGACAATTGCCGGCATGTACTGAAGGTGGAAGGACCAAACAACGTGCTGGATGGCTTTACGATTGAAGGGGGAAATGCCACCGGGCCGGATTATGAGGATCAATACGGCGGGGGATTGTATTGTGCCAATGCAAACCTGACCGTCCGGCAATGTCGATTTTTAGAGAACTTGGCCTCTGCCCGAGGCGGAGGCGTTTATGTATGGACTGATGGTATCGTGAATTTTGAGCAATGCCGATTTGACAACAATCGGTCCGGGCAAATTGGCGGAGGCATGGTAAATTATGGAGAGATAAACATCCAGAATTGCAGTTTTGAAGGAAACACGGCCCTTATTGGAGGAGGTTTCTGGGGGGAGGCTCAGACGATTGAACGATCCCGTTTTCTACGCAATGTCGCTCAGGATTATGATGGTGGTGGGCTGTATTGTGGCTACGAAGCAACTCTGAAACACTGTTTGATTGCGCATAATCAGGCCGGGAGGAATGGGGGCGGAGTTTACGCTTGCGATTGCAATGTCACGATTACGAATTGTACGTTTGCATTTAACCAGGCTGATAATCGGCAGGGGGGATTGAACGTTGATGAGGGAGCCGCCAGATTGATGAATACGATCTTCTGGGGCAATGAAGACCAGACAGGATTCGGAGAATCGGCTCAATTATTCCTGGCTGGACATGGACAAACACGGGTGGAATTCTGTTGTATTCAGGGCTGGACGGGACAAATGGACGGCATTGGAAACATTGACGTTGATCCAATGTTTGTCGATGCCGAGCAGGATGATTATCATCTGAAAAGTGCCGGAGGACGATGGAATCCCGAGATTCCGGAATGGATACAGGATACGGAAACCAGCCGATGTATCGATTCGGGTAATCCGGGAATGGACTTGGACCAGGAAGAAGCGGGAACAGTTGTTCCCCCGATGACCTGTGAGAATCTGCGTATCAATATGGGAGTCTATGGAGGAACATTCGAAGCTTCTTTGCCCACGATAGGATGGTCCCTCTCAGCAGATATTACCAACGACGGCCAGGTGGGGCAGGATGATTTCGCGATCCTGGCGCAATCGTGGAAGCAGACAGTTGTGGATCATGGTGCAGATTCCAACCAGGACAGTGTCGTGAATCTGGGGGATTTGGAGAGCATGACTCTCCAGTGGTTACATACGACGGAATGGAAGTAACACAGAGCGTCATGTATTGTTGATTGTCGTGGTTCTATATCTACATATACTATAAATAAGTCGTTTTTTCAATTTGATCCTTGATATCAATACAGTATTTACCTATACTTCAGGTTAGTAATGGGTGATTGAAAAAGATGGAAGACATTATCCGGGGAAGAAAGGACCTTCCGGCGGATTAAGTTTTGTCAACGGAGGAGAGTCCTGATGAAGTTGATCTCGTTTTGGACTACGTTGCTTGTAGTCCCTTTCCTATTCACTACCCTTTTTGCAGATACTGCGATTGTTATTGATCATCACTCGATTGAAGCGTTTGATGATATACCCGATGTCTGGATTCAAAAAATCAAAGAAGACCAGATTCTGATTCAATGTGTTGGTCAGTCGCACAGCTATCAGTATGAAAATGGATTGCTCCTGCTGGAGCAGCAGGATCCACGTTTTGCCGTTCAGATTGGCGGGAGTATCAGCGAACTGAATTCAGAGAATCGTCTTCATGTTCTTCGTTCACAATACCAAGCTATTTATCAGCGATGGAACGGCCTTGGAGATGAGAGTTCCTACTGGTCGACTCAGGAGGGAAGACAATACCCGATCGATTCAGCCCTCCAGGCGATGGTCGAAGGCCGTACGATTGCCGCCTCTCTATGGTGTTGGTGCTGGGACATCTGCCAACCGCAGAGCTTTTTCAGTCAGGCCGATGATTTCACAGAAGAACATGTTGGCTGGTATTTGAATTCGATTGGTTTGTTTAATCAGAATGCATCGGTTTCTCCTACAGTTTATGTTTATCATACTTCCGTTTCTGACTGTTCCGATTATTTGAATCCGGATGGTCCGTGGCGAGTTACCTATTTCAATGACATCATCCGTGAAGCTTCGGATCAGGCTGGTGGGATTCTTCTGGACCAGGCGGATATCGAGAATTGGAGTGCGGATGGAACCGCCGCTCGTATAGAGTTGGATGATTTTGGACGGGAGGTTCTTCTTCGCCATCGAGATTATGACGAGTCCAAAGCTCCGGACACAATGACAGGGGATCATGCCAACGATGAACTCTGTCTACGAAAAGCCCAAGCTCTTTGGTATCTGGCTGCCCGCTTGGCCGGATGGGATGGGGAGTCTAATTCACAAGTGATTGTGCCGTCGGTGGTGGGCTTGAGCCAGTCGGCGGCGACGACGGCGTTGAGTTCGGCAGGCCTGGTGCTGGGGACGGTGAGCGAGCAGTATCATGCGACGGCGACAGCCGGGCAGGTAATTAGTCAGAATCCGTCGGCGGGGGAATCGGTCCTG
>JAFGPC010000029.1 GCA_016926155.1 Sedimentisphaerales bacterium | reverse complement strand
GCATGGGGGTGTGGCCCCACACGGCCTTGTTATCTTTCGTTTTGCAGCGATGATCGGTCGCCTGCCCAACGCCTTATTCAGTTGTCACATCTGATTATGTCCCAAAGCTGGAAGTGTTCAAATGAAAAATGCAGGACTTTTGAAAATGAGTACACCGGTAGACATGGGAAGTAAAAAGTATAACTGAATGTGAGCTTTTAGTACCGATCAACTGAGATTTTTCGGCTAATTGCTACAGACAGATTTTTATCTCTTGGGTTGTCCCTGGGCGATCCCAGAAAGGTATTTCTGAAGTATCTCAATCAGTTTTGTCTTGTCGATCGGCTTGGACAAATACTCGGTGCATCCTGCCTGGAGGCATTTTTCCTGATCTCCCTTCATGGCGTCAGCTGTTACCGCAATAATCGGCACCTCATATCCTTCCTGGCGAATCTGTCGGCTGGCCTCATACCCGTTCATGGTTGGCATCTGCATATCCATCAGGATCAAATCAAAGGGTTCCTGACGAACCTTCTCCAGACCCTCTTGGCCTTCGGCAGCAATCACCACCTCCAGACCAAGCTTCTTGAGAATCAGCGAAAACAGCATCTGGTTGGATGGATTATCTTCCACGACCAGGATCTTGCCGGACAGAGTGGTCTCCTCTTGATCCGATTGTTTCTCATTATCCGCTTGGGTTTCATTTTCCGGATTGAAAACTGATGGGGGTCCGGGAATGCTCAGGGTAAAGACTGAACCTTTCCCCGGCTGGCTGCTGACGATCAGGTCGCCTCCTAGGAGAACGGCCAGTTTGCGGGTAATCGACAGGCCCAGGCCCGTCCCTACCTGCCTGCGTACCTCGGGGTGATCTGCTCGTGTATATGGATCAAAGATCGCCTCAATATGCTCAGCAGGGATCCCAATCCCCGTATCTTCGACGGCAAACTGAACAAACGGCTGGCCGTCCATCAGCAGGCAGGAGACATTCAGATAGACATGCCCCTGCTTGGTGAATTTGATGGCGTTATTGAGCAGATTCATCAGGCATTGCCGCAAACGAGCTGTATCCGTCCGAATCACTGCCGGGAGGTCATTACATCGGACCACCTCAAATTCCAGCCCCTTCTGGATAGCCATCGGCCGAAGAATCGAATCCAAATACTCCAGAAGATGGGCCAGCGGGGTGTCTTCAAAGTCCAGGGGCATTTTTCCCGCTTCAATTTTGGAGATATCCAGGATGTCATTAATCAGGGAAAGCAGGCCCTGGGCACTGTTTCGAATGATTTTTGCATACCTGTGTTGTTCCTCGGTAAGGGTTTCCTCAGAAAGCAGCTCTCCAAAGCCCAGAATCGCGTTCATCGGGGTACGGATCTCATGACTCATACTGGCCAGGAAGGTGCTCTTGGAGACATTGGCCTCCTCGGCTCGTTCCTTGGCTTCTCGTAACTGTTCCTGGGCCTCCCGCAGGGCCACCAGTTCTTTCTGGGCCGTGATGTCCTTTAAAAGACACTGACAGCCGGCCTGCTGGTCAGAAAAGCTTCGGAAGAACGTGGTAAACAAGGTGATATACAGGATTTTCCCATTTTGTGAACAGAGCGTGATTTCCTTGCTCCCAATGGTATGGTCCTGTAATTCTTCTAACAGGTTGATCTTATCTTCCGGGTGGAACCAAAAACGATCAGGTAGAAATACCTTTCCCAGCAATTCTGAATGATCTGAAATCCCCAGCATCTGCAGCAAGGCCGCGTTGATATGGGTAATTTTCCAGGTTGCATCCATGACCAGAATCCCCTGGGGAGATTCCTCCAGCTGCCGGATATATTCTTTTTCTTCCTCCCGGATTTTTTCATTCACAGTCAAAAACATATCGGTCTGTGTAATAATCCCGGAAATCCGGTCCTGTTCCTGGATCACCAGCCGGCGAACTTTATTCTGGCTCATGATTCGATTGGCGGTAAACAGGGTGCAGTCCGGAGTTACGTTCAGCAAGGGAGAGGACATGACCTCCCGGAGACAGACCTCCCAGGGATTTCGCTGCAGGGCAAGAATGCGTTTGATATAATCTCGCTCGGTAAAGATGCCTGCCGGTCTGCCGTCTTCCATCACCACAACACAGGAAAGCTCTGCATCATACATCATTTTGGCCGCCTGCTCAACCAAGGCCGATCCCTCTAAACTCACGACCTTCCGGGTCATAATCTCCCGGACCTCTTTCCAGATCCCATAGGAACACAGGACCCGCAGGACCCCGCTGCGGGTAATGACGCCGCTGATCTTCCCATCTACAGTCACCGGAAGCTTGGTGATCCTTTTTTCTTCCATGATCCGGCTGGCTTCCCAGACCGATAGATCGCTGCCAACCGTATGAAGTGGGCTGGATAGAATGTCTTTGGCTTTCTGGGAGAAAAGGGCATTTTGAAGGGAATCGGTTCGTTTCAGTAAATCCGTTTCCGTAATCAGGCCCACAATCTCCTGGTCTTGTCCAACCAGGACAAAAGAAATCTTTTTCTGGGCCATCAGACTGGCGACAGCTCTGATCGGCATCTCCGGATCTACGGTGGTATAGTCTGTATACTGGATCTCTTGGACCGTGACCGGACGCTGAAACATCGAAAACCCACAGGCTTCCCTCGCCTTCGATTCGATCATCTGCAGGATTTCCATCCCGAATTTTCCTTATCAATCAATTTCTATATACAACCGGCCCCAGAGGATCACGCTCTGCCTCCCGACTTTTTCTATTCGGATAAAACCCGAGTGCGAATTATTAAAAGCCCAGTTTTTAGTAGGATTTTTTCCATTGATATAGATCCCTTCGACGCCCGATAATCATGGCCCACGTACTCACCATTTGTGGCCAAGGATATTGCGAAAAATATCGTTCGATTCGACCTGTAAAGAAAAAATAGTGTCTGTCCCTCAACGTCTTATATTCATATTCCGGTTCTGATACGTCCTCCACGAGAAGATACAAAGGACGCAATGGAGATTGACAGAAAGATCTGGAATATGTAGTGTACTCAAATGAAATCTCCTTGTTGCCCGTGGTGTAGTTTTCCGGAAGCATCCCCTGTTTCCGGGTCTCCTTCCTGCACCATGGGCGTTTTTTTGTATGCAGAAAATGATCTGAATTTAAACCCATTTGTCCATTCTATGACCTGCAAATACTTTCAGAAAATAAAGATGTAAAAAAAATTTTCTGACAATATTTGCTCCTGACACTGCGCCCTTGCAGTTATTCGTTTTGGCGTTATAGTATAGAAGTAAATCCTGGCTCCTTCTACCGCCTGCGACTTGTAGCTCTGGGAAGCTCACTGAACTTACTCCTCCTTCTGTGTCGCAGGCGGTTTTTTTATATGCGCAGCAACGGACTTACCTGTCTGGATTAGCAATAAGACAAAAATAGGCTGCTGTCAGGGACTCTTAACCTGAATACGAAAGAAATCCTATGGAGTCGTAAGGGCAGGTGTATTGTCCTTCAGAATTTGCTGTGCCCATTCGATCTGGGAAGGCAGCATCAAAGATGGGACAAACTGATCGCCGAGCACAGAGGCAATTTTATAACAGGCGCAGTCTGTAAACCGATTCTGACAGTATGTATTTTGAAATCGCTGAAGCAGGCGGGGCATATTCCGATAGATTTCTTCTTTTAAGAATGCGCAATCCGCGATGCGTGGACAGTGACCCATGCCTGGTCTCCTTTCACCCTGAATTTGGCTATTCTGATTTTGGCGTTTACTTTCTTCTGCGACAGTGCTTATATAGCTATCGGCAAACAACAGAGAGAGAGATAATTTTTTCAGATACTTCCCAGTTCGCTTTTTAAAAAACAAGGTTTTCTACATACAGCATCCATAACTCAAGGAAATTTGCCCTTCGCTACAAGTGCTGACATCTCCCCCTAAAGCCCCTTGCTTGCTATCTTTTAACCAGGCGCCGGCCCCTTTGAACGTGAGCCAAGGATTCGGACGAGAGGTCGGCGCCTCGTTATTTTACAAAGAAACAGTATTTTACATAAGTATCATTTGTATAACCATCCGGAAAAATACCTAATTCCCTATGGATTTTCAATTAGGTTAATCATCCAGCCAGATTCCAACAAGCCATGTGATCCGCAAATACTTTCATAAACGGGATGGTCTGGGCGACATCGTATTTGGCATGCAGCGTTACCGGCAAAGAGACCCGGGCGGGCTTGGTTTTTTGCTTAAACGGCCACATCAGGTTGTGCCTCCCGGTGAGATTTGTAACAGTTTGATTCCCAGATCCTTGGTCGACAGGGCCTGCTTGGATTGCAGGTACTTATCAGCGGCAATCTGGTCGGTCAGGGAGTGCTGCTCAACCGAGCCTGCATCCCCGCTGGCCTTCCGAGGGCCGCAGGCGTTTTCCTGGATCGAATTTTCCAAGTCTTCAGCCATACTGGCGGGAGAAGGACTTGAACCTTCAACCTTGATGGGTTCACCTCGCAAGCTACCATTGCTCTATCCCGCTCTAAGGCGCCGGCCAAAACAAAAAGGCCGCATGGGGGTGTGGCCCCATACGGCCTTGTCATTTTTCGTTTTGGCTGCGATGATCAGTCGCAGCCCAACGCCTTATTCAGTTGTCCATCAGATTATCGCATACCAAAAAGTACTATACAAGGGCGAAAACGGACATGAATGGAAATGATTACATATGTAGACATCAGGGGAGAAAATTTTCTGATGTTTGTAAAAAACACCTCGCAGATCGTAGATAATGGTCCAATGTCAAACGGCTTTAATAAACTATTTTCATGTGAAATTCTGATAAAAAATCTGTTTTGAGGCTTAAACCTAACATTGATTTTACCTTACCTACGCAGAAATTACTGTCGATGGAGTCATTTTGGAGAACAGCTGTTTACTGCAAAATATGTGTTCAGATTTTTATATCTGCCTTATTTCCTGGTTGTCCAAAAATCTGTTATCATTGGATAGTAGTTACTTATTTTTATTTTATTTCTTGTCTTCCTCCAAACAAGCTATGTCAACTTCTATATCTATATTATAATTTAGTAATTTTTCAAATTGTTCCTTACTGTATTTTCCTGTTGGCTCGGGATTAGCATTCCAAGCTTCATGTAAAAGTCTTTCTTTTAATGTCCTTTCAGCCCAAGGCATTGATGAACTCCATTCAGTTTTATCTGCACCACGGTATTCCCTGTTTATTTTTCTGTATCTTGCCTGTGCCATTTCGTATTTATTTGAAGATTCATCGTACATTTTGTTTGCAGCCTTTAACCGTTCTTCAGCTTTTTGGTGTTGTATTCGCAATACGGCCCCCCTTTCTTCAAGTGTTTTATCTTGTTCTGAGAGAGATTTATTTTCTTGGGTAAAATTTTCGAGGTCTAAAACTACATTAACCATGTCGGGCGCAACAAATACAGGGACAAATTCATCTACAATTATCTTGCCGAATTCAATTAACGTGCCTATTACAGTCGGACCACCAGGGCTGTTTTGCGGAAAACGAGATACAAATTGTCTTTGAATCTTTCCTCGTTCTACTGCATATTTATCTTGTAGAAGCTCATTACGTTTTATATAATTACGCAACATCTCTGTCTTCGCATCCCAATAATCGCGCTCATTTCGTGCTTTTTTCACTTCGTTCAAGGATATCTGACGCTCCTCGGCTTGTTTTCTATATTTTTCTTCATTTTCATCTTTCAATCCCAATGGATCTATATGATTAATGGGATTGTTATTCACATGTAGAAACACGTTCAGGCCATCCACATATCCGGCTGGATCCCTTTGTATGTATCTTCCCAACCCCGAATCATAGTATCTGAATCCATGGTTATCCAGACCGATGGATGCATCACGTTCCTTGGTGTTTGCCAGGCGGTTGTTCAGGGATGTTCTCGTCGAAGAAACGATGTTCCCAAAGGCATCATAGAGGTCTGTCTTTACGACGGTAGAATTGGGATCAGTGAGTGCAACGGTATGGCCGACCGCATTAAAGCAGAAGAATTCGATTGCTCCTGCTGTACTTGATCGGTCGCTGTAGAGGATCGATCCGATACCGCCGCCCATGCCGCTGCCCCGTATGAATTCCACCTGAATGGCCGGCGTCAGCCCCCCGATGACCTCCTGAAATGAGACACCTCCGTCATAGCGGAAGTAGGTGATTGTGCTGTTTTCGGTCTTTGTTAACCGGCGCGTGCGGTAATCATAGGTTGCCTCGAAAACGGTTACCTCATCCACATCGGCACGAGTCAGCCGATTATGGGCATCCCAGAAGTAATCGGTATGCGTTGTGGGTAACGTTTTTCGCGTACAGTTGCCATTCAGGTCATAGGAATAACTGGTAGTTATGCCGCCGGTGACCTCGGTGAGCAGTTCATTGCGGGCATTGTATGTGTAATTGGTTGTGGTGCCGTTATACGTTTTCGTCAAGCGGTTACCGGCGCGGTCGTATGTGTATGTGTAACTGTTGGCCACCCAGGATTCACCGGTAAGACGGTATTGATCATCATAATCATAGACCAGGTTTCTCATTGGCTGGCCCTGCACGGTTTCGGTAATGCCGCGGCGATTACCGACAAGGTCATACTCATACTCAGCTGAATAAATGTCCGAATCACCCCCAGGGAATTCAGGATCCGCTATAATTGTGTGGTCTATCACACGATTCAAAGCATCATAAGAAAACGTGTCGAGCATATCGTTTGGAAGAAAGCGGTTTATGATATTTCCGTTTTTATCATATTCATAACCGGTGACTTGGAGATCGTTGCTGTCGGTTATCTGAATCACACGATCAAGCCGGTCGTAGTTACTCGATAGAGTTCTGCCTGTCTGGGGATAGGTACAACTTGTGCGGTTGCCGTTGAGGTCGTATGCACTAGTGACAATATAGGTTCCCTGGCCCGTGCTTGACCGAGTCTCGGTTAACCTCCGGTAGCAGGCATCATAAGAATACGTTGATGTGCCGTTAAGGTCCGTCACTGTCAGGATATTCTCCATCCTGTCATAGGTGAAGTTCTGTGTCTCCCCCGGATATGTACGGGTGATAAGCCGATTTACACGGTCATAATAGAACAGGGTCGTCTGGGATTTAGGGTCGGTTACATTCTTTGCAAGGCCGTCACGGTAATATTCTGTCAATGTCTGGTTGCTGCCGGGCCAGGTTTCCGATGTCCTGCGGTCATAGGGGTCATACCCATAGCTCGTTGTTTGAATACCATATGGATCATTGTCCAATGCTATGGAGGTGATGTTGTTGTTCCTATCATAACTTATTGTCGTTGTGACCGCTTCAGCGGTCCCGGAGGCCTTTGTTATTGAAAGGATTCGGTTCAATCCATCATATGTGTTTACTGTGTTCACCCCTCTTGGGTCAGTTATTTGGATGACATTGCCGTTCTTGTCATACTCGTATGATGTCACCGGCCGGGTCATCGATCCACTGTTTTCAGTATCGGCAACAGCAGGACCGGTCATAGTAAGCATTTGATATGCAAAGTCATAGGTTTTATCCGTAGCGTTTCCCTTCGGATCTTCCGTTTGAACGACATTACTTGTCATATCGTAGTGGGTATCCGTGACAATATCCGGACCTGAACGAGAAGGATCAAAGGCACTGTCACCATTCAGATCTGCGATGGTCCGGATCAAACGATTGCGAGCATCATAGACATTCTGCGTTTGATTGCCATTGGCATCGGTCAACAGGATTTTATTGCCGTTATCATCATAGACGATGTCCATGGTCGGCCGTCCGCCGGCTACTGCGGGCTTCTCGACCTTGATTACCCGCATGGCTCCGTCGTAAGTGGTATCGGTGGCGTTGCCATTGGCATCGACCTTTTGTATTACATTCCCCGCCATGTCATACACGGTTCGGGTAATAAAATCCTCTGTGTCATGGCCCCCAAAAACCGTAGCATTGTTTACAAAGGTCATATTCGGGTCGTATGGGGAACCGTCGTTTCCATCGCCGTCGAAATCCAGTACCGTAACGGTCGGCCGGTGCAGGTCGTCATAGAATGTATATGTGGATCGTTCGCCTCCCGCATCAGCTTCTGCTAGCGTCGTACGAAGGGTGATGTTGTTGGCATTGTTATAGCTCATCATCGTGGCCGGTTCATCCGCACCCGGAGGCGCATCATGCGCTATCCCTGTGCCGTCACTGTCACGCTGAACAATCTGAATTGGCCGATAGAAGCCGTCGTATTTTGTGTCTTTCGCATATCCTCGGCGATTAATCACGCGTGTAGGCTTCCAGCCAAACATATACATAAATGCGCCGGGCCCGGCATTGTCATCGTACTGGTATGTCTCCTCATAAGCCGGGCCATTGACGTCGAATGTCAATGTGACAGGACGCAGTAAGGCATCGTACGCGTATGCCATGATATTGCCTTCCGGGTCCGTGCCGGTTTCAACCAGGCCGACGGGATTGTAGGTGTTCATTGTGATCAGGTCGGCGGAATCATTAAAGGCCGGATTCGTCATACGGCGGCGTATCTCGATGGGCCTGTTCATCAAGTCATACATGGTGACGGTTACATTGCCGTTATCATCTTTTTCTTCGACAACGCTTCCGTTGAGGGTATAGGTATATTCCGTAGTACTGGTTACAAGTGGCCCGTGGGGGGAGGCCTCCACCGCCGGGTTCGTGATCCGGATACGGCGGTACAGCCCATCGTATTCATAAGTAGACACGTTTTCCTTGGGGTCGGTCATTTCAACCTCCATGCCCATCACATCGTACACTTTCTCGGTATCAAGTTCGAGTTCGTTGCTGTAGCCCTTGACCGTTGAAATGACGGTATAATACCGGTTGAGATCGGCCGGATTGAAGCTTTGCGTGAGTATTGTTTCTCGCCCGTCCGGATCGACCATTCTTGTCATAAAGCCGTCCGCCGCATACTCAAACAAGGTTGTTTTGCTCAGTTCCTCATGGATCTCCGTTCTGTTCCCGTTACTGTCCAGGGTATAAAGGGTTTGTTTGCCATAGTTGTCCACCATTCGTGTCATCTTGCCAAAGTCACTGCTGTAGGCGTATGTGGTATCGATGCTGTTGTTGCTGGTAGTATCCGTCATTGTGCGTTTGGTCGGCTGATTGGATTTTTGTGAAATGGCGGTTCCATATTCGTAGTCAATGGAATTGCCGCTCATGTCGGTCACATGGATCAGATTGGCGTACGGATCCGAACTCCATTGAAAAACGGCTGTGTTATTCGACGCTAGCGCAGTAGACGTGCGGGTAAGCTGGGTTATATAGATGGCCAAGCCGATCCGGTTGGCGACAGGAACCTTATCGGCAAGGAATTCATACTCAACTGTATTCCCTCGGGTATCCTGAACACTGGTCGCTACCCGTTCCGCAGTGCGTTCGGTCTGGCCTAACACGATCGATCCGTCAACAGTTGATGCTCCTGTCAGTCGAATCCGCTTCTGATAATAAACAACATGGTGTATACAAATGGTGGATACGAAAAAGTCTTCTGTATAGTTAAATGTTGTGACATTGCCTCGAGCATCCGTGATGGTTTTGGGACCGACAAAACGATTCCTGGTTTCAGGATCCTTGTCAGTAACATTGGGAGGCACGGAAGTCTCCTCAGGAGTAAGCTCAGCCGTATAATAAATAAAGCTTACAACAGGCTGGGTGGGCGTACCACTGTTTTCCCCGTCCGGTACAGCCTCACGTGTAACTTGAAGCAACAGATCCCAGGGTTTCCCATCCGATGCGCCGAATGAATATGTAGTTTGTTGGCCCAAAGGGTCGGTCACGGTGTTCAGGCGGCTGCCCCAGTCATCCCCATTGGATCCACCGCCCAAGGTATAGGAGAACGATAGTTTACGTTCAGGGTGGGCGGCTTCTCGAATTTCTGAAACCAGAAAGCTCATCTGCTCGGTCGGGAGGTCGCTGTCGTAGATATACTCCAGTTTGTTGCCGTTGCGGTCTTCAATATTATCAAGGCGATAATAGTCTTCCCAGTTAGGCGATGATCCGGGCGGGCAGAACCGTCCGATCTTCTTATAAGTCAGTCGCGTACCGAAGGTCTTTACCAATACAAGCGTATCTGAATCCACTCGGTAGCACGTGGCACGAATGGCCTGATTGGTGAACGAATGATACACATCCGGATCAAAAGGATTGGACTTGCCAATTTCATTATCATCAAGGTAACTGTAAGAGGTGCCCGTATCATCGGTGACATTGATAATTTGGGGTGGGTTTGGACTGGGATCGCTTGAGTTATAGCTGACAATAGCTCGATGGCTCAGATTGGTATCCCAGCCGAGCCCAAGTATGAAATCCGAAGGATAGGTAATGCCTTTTTTACTTGTAACCGTGGAGTGTCTGAAATTGCGAATTCCGCAGGTACGCCGAAATTCAAGAGTCAATTCCTGACCTTCAACGGGTACGGCGACATCCGTAACACTGTAATCCGGTGTAAGGCTGAACATATCGACATAGGCCATATTCGGGAGCCGGTCATCTTCTCCTTCGCCTGTAGGGCTGCGGTCCGGCATTGGGATACCATGGATATCCACACGCCTGAATTTACCACCGTAAGGTATGGGTGGAATCTCTCCGAATTCTTCAGGTTCTAACCAATGACTGATATAACTCATGCCATCCGGCAAATCAATTTCCCCGTCATAAACGAAATCGCACGCCACATCGTATTCAGGGTCTCCTTCGGTTGTCCCCCAGGCCATGGCAAACCTGGCGAAATCAGATAAATTGACAATATTGTCATCGTTGAAATCGGCATGAATGGCAAATGCAGAGACAATAAGCATCTTTAGTGCGACAATTGTCATAAAAACCAGATGTGGAAAACGAATACTATCCCTTTTCATTTTTCTGCTCCATTATTAGGTTTTTTGTATTTATGAATGCGCATAATGCGAAGAGATTATAGAATGGAGGTTTTTAGAGGACTTTGAAAAACGTCGCATAGATATGCAAGTTCTCGTTTTCTCCCGTTCATATTCCATCTCTCTTTATACAAAAAGAAGTGTCACTCGATAATAGTATATCCTTAAGATGTAAAATTTATTATACCTCGAATGCCAAAGTGATTAAAGATAAATCCGTAAGAAAATTAGGCGATCTATTTGAAACCTCTTTTTAATCGAAAAATCGTCGATAATTACAAATTGTGTATACTGTGCATCGAATAAATATACATTATATCTATTTACTGACCGACAATTGCTCCGCGGCGTTTCTCAAAACAGGGTTAACATTTGTATAAACCTTGTTTGTCAGATTAGGCGATAACTGTTCAAGTAGTCTCTGTGTAATTGCTATTGAAACCCCATTTTGTGCCGGAATTGATGCAAAAATTTTTCGTAAGTCATGAAACTTCAATCCCGGCAATCCGGCTTTTTTACAGATCTTACGCCATTTTCTATAACCAAATTTACTTGTAAACAATTTCTCTTGGCCGTCGTTCAAGCAGCAGGTATCTGTTGCCTATCATTCTCCTGCAATTCACTCTATAACCCCATGGCATATAAAAATCGGTTTTTAGTTCACACCCCTCCCGTTGATTCCCACGTAGTAAACCGCCTACCACAGTTGCGGCACTGCCGTCGGCGCATCAAACGGCCGCCGTGAGTAGCCCGGGTATAGATAACCTTAAACTTTCGTCCCCCACACGCCTTGCAGACCAGTCCTTTGGATGGTTTGGATTTTACGTTCTGCATAGTTGCCTGCCTTTCTGAATCTGGGAAAGCCGAATCCGCGCAGGTCGATTTTCCTGATTCACTTCCGTTCCGAATAGTTTTGCTCCTTCCATCGACGCCGCTACACCACACCCCACCAGGCAGTCCAGCCAGTGGTTGTCCGGGCGTATGGCCTTCAGTTTCCATTCATCTACAATCCGATCCCGAGCCATGGTCTGGATGCGATACTCGGCCGTCAGGTGTTCAGCCAGCAGCCGGTGAGCAGTTTGGTCCCTGCCAAACAGCGAAAGTGCTCCCGGATCGCCCATGGCCACCGCCAGGCGGGCATGTACAAAACTCTTCCAGTAGTTGGTGTCGATCAAAACATGCCGAACGGCCCGTTTCCCTGCCGTGTTGGGAATCCGCCAGTGCAGACCGACCCGATCTCCCTTTTTGCGTTTGTACTCCGAAAACGGGATCGAGGAGGCGCCGACATATTTTCCGTGACTGGGCAGGACAATCCCTGCAAATTTCGACTGCCTGCAGAATTGATAGACCACATCGGTACTCTGTCCCCAGTTAGCGTCGATCAGGCAACGGTCGATCTTTAGTTCCAGGCCGTCCTCACGCCTGTAGAAACGCCCCAGTTTCTCCTCGATCAACCGTTCCAGGGCATTGTAGATCGCTCCCTCCAGCCCGGCGCCGGGCTTTTGCTGGGCAATGGTTCTTCGAATGTCCCGCAGGGTAAAATAGAGCCGCTTCTGCTCCGGCCAGGTGCCGTAATCCAGGACATAGCCGGTAAAATCTCCCTCCCAGCCGCACAGCATCCAAAACAGAGCCTTTTGCTGGACATCGACAAAGAAAGTCAGCATCGTACAATTGGCAGGGACCACACTGCGGTTATAGCCGTTGAGTTTGGCGGCGATCTGGTCGGCATCGAGCATATCCTCTCCCTCGATCTCGACCATCGGCTCGTTCTGGTACTCGGCAAAAAAGGCCGACTCATCCCGAAGCTTGAGGTTCATGGCGTGCTGAATGGCCGACAGTTCATCGTCATTGTGGCGCTCGGGCCAGGCAACTATCGCCCCGGCATCCATCGCCTCACGGTTCTGGCGATAAAATTCTGTTGCCTCTGAGCCGTCCCCATCGTTCCGCAGAGAATCGGCCCGGATCTCGGCATACTGCGCCCAGAGTTTCTCGTTGGTGGGGAAGGCGTAGACCATCTTGGTGCGATCTCCCTGCCATTCCGGGTGCTTTTGCCGGTCCAGGATGTTGTCCGCCATATCTCCCGGCCGGATTACCGTACAGGCCATCAGGCCGGAGATCTTCTTGCCGGGTCCGGCCATTCCCAGGACATCGCCGGCCAGGATTGCCTCTCTTCGCTGCGATTGAGACGGGCTCCAGGCCGATTCGGTGGTCTGGGGGTCATCGACCATGACCAGTTGCGGACGTACCACCCGGCCATCGGAGCGGGCATAGTTCTGGCCTCGGATGTCCGATCCCTTCATCCCGCTACTGGAGATCACCGCCCCGGAGGACTTGCTGCCCTCAATCATGGGCAGGACGATCTTGTCGGCCACCCATTCGATCCGGGTGGGCTCGCCGTTATGTCGTTGACCTTTCTGGCGGTTGGTGATCCGCTCCAAGGCTCGAATAGGGAAGGTCACTTCCGGGAAGTCCTCATGCAGCAGGTCATTGGTCTCCAGCCAGACCTTGATATTCTCCAGAAGGTCCTTAGCGCGTTCAGCGGAGGCAGCGATCAACGTGACAAACTCCGTCGCCCCGATCAGGGCCGACCACAAACAGGCCATTTGCATCATTACGGTTTTACCGCTGCCGCGAGGCATGGCCAGGGCAAACAAACCGCCTTTGAGGACTGCCTGCTCAATCTTATTGATGACCTTCAGATGGTCCGGTGACCAGGGCAGATAGAATACATCCGGGAAATACACCTCGCAGAAGGTTTTGAAGCTGGCCATCGCCTGGGCCTTACGATCCGGATTAACTACCTCCGGGATCTGCCCGATGTCTTGACCAGCCCGGGCCAGCTCAGCATTCCGAAGCCGGGCCGCTTCCCTCATCTCCTCGTAGGTTCGTTCTTTTTTCGGCGGCTCCAGATACCGATGGGTCAGCCAGGCGGCGTAGCGGAACAGATCCACCGTCTTGGCATCCCCGATGGTGTACCCGGCCCGGTTGCGATGGCGGCGCAGGGTACGCTCATTGATCACCTCGCCGAATCCGGCGGAATTGAGCAACCGCGTCAGGTCGGCAGGTTTCAGTTGGGTTGGATTAATCGGCGCCACCGGCCACCTCCCGTGCAAGAAATGCGGTATATTCGATCAGGTTAATCATACTGCCCGGACGGACAATTCCGGCTGTTTCGGCAATTGCCAGCACCTCTTGTCCAGATATAGATTTCCGGCCCGCCTGGCTTAGCAATTGGGCCAATTCTTCCACAGTTAAGGCCGTAATTTTGACCTGTTTTTGATTCATTCTACCCCTGGTCCAGAATGGCTAAAAATAATGTAAATTCTTTGAAAATAATGACTTAATTCCCTTGGATTCATTCCAAAAAGACTGTAAGTCATGACTGGAATTGAAAATTAAAAACGCGAATTTAGGAGACCCAAACATGGCAAAACAAGATGCAAAAACCGAATACCAGAACGCCAAAAGCGACATCGCCAACCTGCTCGGATTCTTTGAATGCGAACTGGGCAAGGAACCCAAAAACTTAAATTGGGTGCACGTCGAGGAACTGCGGTACGTCCGAAGGAATTTAATAGAGATTCTGAGTTTCATGTCCAACATCGAAAAGGAAGAAATCGAAAACACGCTCGAAGAAACCCGCCTGTAAGGAACCTGACCATGAAAACCAACAAAACCTTCAAACAGGATATGAAACGATTTTCCGAGGATATCGCTCGATGGCAGGCTCATTGCGACAAGGCCGCCAAAGAAGGAGACCTGGAAATGGCCCGCCAGTACGAGCAGGACGTAAAAGACCTCACCGACATCTACAACCTGATCGTCGATGGCAAATACGAATTGGTCTTTGACCTGACCTGGGAACTGGACACGCTGGTCCAGGACCAGATCCCGCGGCGGCTGGTGAAAACAATCGAACGACTCTGCAACCTTCAATAAGGAGATCCAATCATGAAGATTTACGAAATCAAACTGGCCGGAAAGATGGACAAAAAGACCGGGCTGCCCATCGCCTTTGCCACCATCCACCGCGTACCCGGCTCCGACCAGATCACCGTTACCATCAGCGATGCCAACGGCAGCAACCGCCAGCACCTGGTCGAGGCTAACTGCCCCGAGGATGTATTCTCGATGGCCGAATGCCTTCAGGAGCGACTGGATGGATGCAAAGGCACCAACTCGATGATCCATGACTATTACCGTATGTTGCAAAATTTCGGAGACTAACATTTTTTTGAAAGGACCCAAGTTATGAAGACCACAGACATCAAAATCGGCAGCGTTTACGACCTGAAGGTCGGCAAGAACACCACCCCCGTGCGGATCATGAAGGCCGCAGAAAAAGGCGGCTGGGAAGCGGTGACGCTGACCGGCAGCAAGCCGGTGGCCATCAAGTCCGCCGACCGCTTGGTAGGGCTTCACAGCCCCAAGAAAGCGCCCACGTCGGCCCAAGGCGCTAAGGCCGGCCCAAAGCCAACCAAGACCGCATCCCAAGCCAAAAAGGCCACCCAATCGAAACGTGGGCCAACCTCGCCTAAGGTCAAACGCGCCTCGGCCCCGGATTCGGCGGTCCGGGTGCTGTCCGAGGCCAAGGGACCCATGACCTGCCAGCAACTGATCGAGACCATGGCCGCTAAGGGCTACTGGAAGAGCACCGGCGGCAAGACACCGCAAAATACCCTGTATGCCGCCATCGCCAAAGAGATCCACACCAAGGGCAAGGACTCCCGCTTCCAGAAGGTGGGCCGCGGGCAGTTTACGCTCAAGAAGTAACATCACTCCCCTGCTCCTTTTGAAACCCCGGCAACACCTGCTGGGGTTTTCTTCGGCAACTCAATCCTCTGGGGCT
>JAFGPC010000028.1 GCA_016926155.1 Sedimentisphaerales bacterium | reverse complement strand
GATGACTGGCACTAAGTCGTAACAAGGTAGCCGTAGGGGAACCTGCGGCTGGATCACCTCCTTTCTAGGGGATAACCTGGAACGCAGACGCTTATTGGCGCTGCGAATGTCAGGCACTTTCGAGCGGCTGACGGATCAACTGTTTTGCTTACTAAAGCCCCGTGTGACCCACGGGGCTTTTTTATGCGCTTCTTTTGTTTTTTTTCCAGTTGAGGCAGATTCCGGGTTCTGAAATGTGGATTTGATATGTAGTATATTGACCGGGAAAAGCCTGAAAAAGTATCAAAAAGCTACGGAAGTGGGCCCTGAAAAAGGTCGATACAGGTATGAGCAGCGTAGGGTAAGTACGCAGAACGGGGTTTTCCCGGGAGATGTTGGCATATGCGTATATTCCGAAGTATCGGATCAAAATTTCTGGCGGCGGTGGCTTTGTCGGTCATTCTGTTTTCTCTTGCCGGCATGGCCCGGACCTGGATTGCCAGCCGGAATCACCTGAATCGACTCATCGACAGCCAAGCCAAACTGGCCCTGGAGTTCGATCTGGCCATCCGTGAATATGTTGGCGAACATGTTCGTCCCTTTGCCGAGGGAATCGTCGGCGAAGATGAATTCCTGCCGGAGGTGATGTCCACCAGCTATGCCGCTCGGGATGTCTTTGAGAGGGTGCGACGAACTTTTCCCGACAGTATTATCAAATTTTCCTCGGATAATCCACGTAATCCAAAGAATAAGGCCGGACCGGAAGAACTGGAAATTATCGCCCTTTTTAATCAGAATCCTCGCCTGGAGAGAACGGTCGAAAATATTGTTCTGGACGGCAGATCGTATAGATCTCATTTTAGCGCTCGCCGGATGGAGGAAAGCTGCCTTCGTTGCCATGGGGATCCGAAGGATGCGCCATCATCGCTGGTGTCTCGATATGGCGAGAAGGCCGGTTTCTGGAGGCCGATCGGTGAGATTATTGCTTTGGATATGGTGGCGATCCCCGTTGACAAGTATCAGACGGCGCTGGCAAGAAACCTGGGCTGGAATGCGGTCTTTCTCGTGATCGGGCTGATCATCCTATGTGGAGCGATTCAGGGAGTATTTCATTGTCTGGTGGGGCGGCGATTGTCGCGCATTACCCGTCATTTTCAGACGGCCGGAACCGATGGGCAGTGTTTGCAGGAAATGGACGACCGGGCGGAGGATGAGATCGGGCAGGTAGTACAGAGCTTTAATGAGCTGACAAACAAACTCCGTGGAGTACACCAATCTCTGGAGGAGCAAGTAGCGCAGCGGACCGCCGAACTCGAAACCGCAAACACCGAATTACGACGAACTATTGACCAGCAGGAAAAGACAGCTCGATCACTTGAGCAGGCCAAAGATCAGGCCGAACTGGCCAACCGGCGATTGACGGATGCGGTGGAACATGCCCGTGTGATGGCTCATGAAGCAACGACCGCCAACCAGGCCAAGAGTGACTTTTTAGCCAATATGAGTCATGAGATTCGCACCCCAATGAATGCGATCATCGGTTTCAGTGAATTGCTTCTGGGCGAAAGCCTAGAAAAAGAGCAGCATTATTTTATCGAAACGATTCACAAGAGCGGAAACAACCTGCTTGCGATTATCAATGATATTCTGGATTTCTCCAAGATCGAGGCGGGCCGACTGGAAATTGAGAGTGTGGAGTGCGATTTACACGAATTGCTCGACTCGATGGATTCCATGCTGCGTCCGAGCGCCATCGAAAAGGGATTGGAATTCCAGATTCTGCAATGCGACAGCCTGCCGCGGCACATTCGGACGGACCCGACCCGGCTGCGTCAGTGCCTTACCAATCTGCTTACAAACGCAGTCAAGTTTACCGACCAGGGACATGTCTACCTGAATGTATCTCTGGATGAACGAGACGAAGGGGATCATATTCGCTTTGATGTGGAAGACACGGGCATTGGAATTCCTCAGGACAAACAGAAGTCCATCTTTGACGCGTTTTCCCAGGCGGATACGAGCACAACCCGACAATATGGGGGCACGGGATTGGGCTTGACGATTACGCAGCGTCTGGCCGAATTGCTTGGGGGGGCTCTCTCGCTATCGAGCGAACCGGAACGAGGATCCGTATTCTCCATCAGCCTTCCCATTGTTGCCCATGCCGACGATTCGGAAGCGTTGAACAAATATGAAATTGCCGACGCTATTCATGCCTCTTCTTCTCCCTCCTCCCGGGAGTCGCTGGCCGGCCGAGTGCTGATTGCGGAGGATAATCCTGCCAATCAGAAACTGATGCAGGTGCTCTTGGAGCGGATCGGGCTGGAAGTTGTGATTGTGGCCGACGGTGTACAGGCGATGGAAAAGGCGGAGCAGGGTCATTTCGACCTGATTCTAATGGACATGCAGATGCCGGAAGTCAATGGGTATGAGGCCACAAAGAAGCTTCGCGTTCAGGGGATTGCCACGCCGATTATTGCCGTGACGGCCCATGCGATGCGAGGCGATGCGGACAAATGTTTTCGGGCCGGCTGCAATGAATACCTTGCCAAGCCGATTCAGCGCAACGAGCTCTACGACCTACTGTATAAGTATCTTTCCCCCGTCTCCGATCCGTCATAGGGATTTTCATTTTTATTTCATACCGATTGCCGTTCTGGAATGCGCAGGTGCTGTAGGAATGGATCGTTGCCAGAGGACTGCGTGGGCATGGCCGGCCCCACCCGGCTGGTTAGTCACTGGTCGCGGGTCACTGGTATCTAGTCACTTGAAAAGGCGGCATGGGTTCGGATCGAGGTGGCATGGCCATCCTGGCCATGAATCACGGGCAAGATGCCCGTGCCACTTCCCAAAAGAGTCGCTAGTCGTTAGTCTCTAGTCTCTAGTGAAAAGATTGTGGGAAAAAGGGGACAGGTACAACCGTCCTGTGGACGAACGATACCAGTGGCCCCTTTTCCACTGGATCCCGGGTCAAGCCCGGGATGACAGATAATGGTTCCCGGTATTTGAGGTGGCATGGCCATTCTGGCCATGAATCACGGGCAAGATGCCCGTGCCACTTCACTATCCGGAAAATCCGCGTGGGCTACGCGTGGCGACTTGGTTGTTTGGATTACAGTTTCTCCTGCTGCCAAAGCCATTGGTTTGCAAGGATGGCAAAGTCGTTGCTATCGACCTTTCCGTTGCGGTCCAGGTCACAGGACAGGAGCGGTGATGCCTGCAGCCATTTTTCGGCCATCTGGTACAGATCCAATATATCCACATGGTAGTCATTATTTGTGTTTGCTATGTTGCCGGATGTATTCCACGACATGCCGGCCTGGGGCGTGCCGCCATAGGCGCCCATGTTAATCCGTCGGCCGTTGGGCCACAATTCTTTGGCCCAGTCCAGTTTGTCCGGACTGCCGGCATCAATACAACGACTTGTTGTTCCATCAAATACCCACTGCTGCAGTAGGGGATCGTAACGGCCGTATTGGCTTTTGAGATGAAAGTCTCCATTATCAGAATCGGCGAAGAGCGGATCTTGTTCGATATTGCCCTGGCCCCATGTCAGGGTGGAGTTGGAGGAGACGGATGAGGCGGCCTGACCACCCTCGATGTTGCAATAAGAAACGGTCGCATGAGAGCCCTGATCCTCCGTGTACGGGCTGTTTGCCAGTTCCAGAGGGGTGGGGCAATCCCAAATAATACAGTTGGTAATGGTGGCCTTTCCACTGCCGGGATAGAGGCAGTAGGGCGGTCCCCATCGACCGGTATGATCAAAAAAGCGGATTCCACGTCCGCAATTGAAGATGGTATTGTTATCCAGGATGGCATCACACTGGTTTTGAACGGCGATGCCGGCACTGCTGCAATTGTAGATAATATTATTGATCATAACAGGAGAACACTTGTCACGCAGAACGACTCCATGATCATCACTTCCGGCGATAAGATTGCCTTCGATAATGGCCGAGCATCTTGTCGGATTAATCATGTCGTCATGGGCGGGATTGAGGAAGACATTGTTGCGGATCAAAGGAGGGGGAATACTTTCTCCGTAGAGATCCACATCGTCGTTATCGCCATGATGGCCGGTAAAGTAGCAGTTTTCGACAATCACATGGGAAAACCGTGTGTGGATGCCCTGTCCGATGGAGAGGAACTGGCAGTTATTGATAAAGGCTTGAGCGGGGCCGGGATGTTGGGGATCATCGGAGATGATCGCGATGGCGTCTCCTTCGTTATTGCTTCCCATGTTTTGAAAGGTACAGCCGTCCAGGTCGATATGACAGGCCAGGGCCGTGATGACTTCGTGATAGGTTCGCGCAGGAAAGGGGGTGTCCGGATCGCAGTCGTCGTCGTAGTAATCCTTGTGATCGCCCTGGCCGTCGGCGTATTCGATGATGCAGTGGGAAAAACGGCTGTAGTCAGCTTCGATGAAAAGGATCTGTTTCCATCGGATACCGGCGGTTTCGTGCGTGAAACGGATCGGCAGATCGGGGGTACCATTGGCCATGAGTTGTCCACGTACGAGCAGGGAGGCCTGGGATTTCATGAATATATTGGTTCCGGGCTCGATTGTCAGGAGAATCCCAAAGGGGACTTCGAGCGACCCTTCGACGACACAATCGCCGGACCATGTGGTATTTTCGGTCAGTGTGCCGGTAAAAGGATCGGCGAATACGGAGGTGCAAAAAAAAGAGATCAGATAGAATCCGCACAACACGATTTGAAAAGTCACCCAACCTCGCCGCATCGATCATCCCCCGATACTGTTCTTTTGCATAACAACTATTCTTCATCCATCTTATTCCACTATAGCATGAAACGATTGTGCAATCAAGCTTTTCCGGATTTTGCGGAAAACATCCGGGACTCCGGACATCTCCGGAGATATGGCGTGGACGTGAGGGGTTGTGTGAGTATAATGAGCGGGAAATAAAAAACAGGAAAGGGATAAGAACAGGATGAAAAAAACAAACTATCGCACCAGTCCCGTAGATATCAATCGTATGCCGCCGGGGATCGGGAATATTCTTGTGAACGAAGCGGCCGAACGATTTGCGTTTTATGGTTTCCGTGCCATTCTTATTGTCTATATGACAAAGTATCTGTTGGATCGAGGCGGCGCTTTGGATGTCCTGGATGACGAGGCAGCCAAGGCATGGTCGCACTGGTTTCTCTCGGCCACCTATGCATTACCATTGGTCGGGGCTCTGCTGTCGGATATCGTGCTGGCCAAATACCGTACGATCATGTGGTTTTCGATTCTCTACTGTATAGGGCTTTTTGCGGTGGTATTTGACCAGACTCGCCTTGGTCTAGTTGGCTCTTTGTTTTTAGTGGCGATAGGATCGGGAATTATTAAACCTTGTGTTTCGGCCAATGTGGGAGACCAGTTCGGAAAAAGAAACACGCATCTTCTTGCCCCGATTTACAACTGGTTTTATTTTGCCGTGAATCTGGGCGCCTGGGCTTCGATGCTTCTGACGCCATGGCTGATCGACTGGGGTGTCAAGAATTACAGCGTTGCCTGGGGGGGTCGTATCACCTTCGGCATCTGTGCCGTTTTGATGGGATTTGCCACTGTTGTCTTTTGGATGGGGCGAAAGAAGTACGTTCATGCTCCGGCAGGAGGCTTTTCCTTTGTTCGTGAGACGTTCAGCAAGGACGGACTGGCCACCCTGGGAAAGCTGAGTATCGTGTATTTGTTTGTATTTCCCTTCTGGGCTCTGTTTGACCAGACGACAACCGCCTGGGTTCTGCAAGCCGAGACTATGAATCTGCAGTGGCTTCCTACCTTTATTATTCAACGATTGCCTGAAAACATCCAGTCGTGGGGCACGGTTCTGCCGGCCCAATTACAATCCGTGAATTCCTTGTTCATTCTGCTCATGATTCCCTTGTTTAATTTCATCATCTATCCGGCAGTCAACACGGTCTGGCCCATGACGCCGCTTCGCAAAATCGGCGTAGGCCTTTTTCTGGCCGCCGGCTCGTTTGTCATCTGTGCCTTGGTGGAACAATGGATATCGGCGGGTGGGCAACCCAGCGTATGGTGGCAGGTTCTTGCGTATTTGATCATCACGGCAGCCGAAATTCTGGTTTCCATTACTTGTCTGGAATTTTCCTATACCCAGGCGCCGAAACGGATGAAGTCATTCGTTATGTCTGTTTTCCTTTTATCCATTTCTGTAGGGAATGCTTTTGCCGCCGCAGTGAATACGGCGATACGCAATCCGGACGGTACAGCCAAGCTGGCAGGGGCGAGTTATTACTGGTTTTTTGTGATTTTCATGCTGGCCGCGGCCATTCTATTTATTCCTGTAGCCTTCTTTTATAAGGAAAAGACCTATACACAGGATGAATAATCCCAGTAAACAGGAAATTCGTGACAAGGAGTCATTTCGATATTACCCTGCGTAGATATCGAAACAGAAGTTGTATGCAAGGGAGCAACCGATGGATGATATAGACAGAATGAAGCCGGGATCGTTTAAAGAGATGGCCGATGCATCCACTGCTGCTCGATTCCAGCTAGGTAAGGAGATTCTGGCGGGGGTTACGACCTTTCTGACGATGGCGTATATCATTTTTGTCAATCCGGATATTCTCAGTAAGGCGGGGATGGATCAAAACGCACTGATCGCCGTGACGTGTCTGGTGACGGCGATTGCCTGTATATTGACGGGTTTGATTGCCAATGCGCCGATCGCAATGGCGCCCGGAATGGGACTCAATGCCTTTTTTGCGTATACACTGGTGCTTGGATCGGGAGGCAAGGTCACCTGGCAGACGGCTTTGGGGGTGGTGTTTTTGTCGGGGGTATTCTTTCTGCTTTTAACGCTGGTCGGTCTTCGGCGAAAGCTTGTGGAGGCAATACCTCCGTCTCTGATCGCGGCGATTTCCGTCGGCATCGGTTTATTTATCACGTTCATCGGTCTGCAGAATCTGGGATTGATCGTCAATTCCGATGCGACGCTGGTTCAGGCGGCGCCGTTGAATAGGACTATCCTGATCGGTCTTGCGGGCCTGCTGGTCATGGTGGGGCTGGAGCTTCTGAAGATGCCGGGGGCTTTGCTTGCAGGGATTGTTTTTTCCACAATCCTGGCGGTGCTTTTTGATTCCAAAGTAACAAGCCCCTCCGCCTGGATCAGCCTGAATACGAATGTCATGGATGTGGCTTTTCAACTGGACATCCTGGGGGCTTTAAAGTGGGGGATGTTCTCCAGTATCTTTACGCTGATGTTTATCGATCTGTTTGACAGTGTGGGCACATTACTGGCGGTGGCGCCGCAGGCGGGTATGGTTCGCAAAGACGGCACTATTCGGGCGCTGGATCGATTACTGGGACTGGATGCTCTGGCGACGATGTTCGGATCGTTATTCGGGACCAGCACGACGACCAGCTATATCGAATCGGCGGCCGGCATTGAGCAGGGGGGACGGACGGGCTTGACCGCGGTTGTGACGGGCCTGCTGTTTCTGTTGTCCACGCCGTTCTGGCCGCTGGTGGGCATGGTGCCGGCTTATGCCACCGCACCGGCATTGATCATGGTCGGGCTGTTTATGATGAAGAACGTATCAAAAATCGATTTTTCCGACATTCGACATGGTCTGCCGTCGTTTATCATTATCGTGATGATTGCATTGAGCTATTCGATCAGCACCGGTTTGGCATTTGGTTTTATCAGCTATACCCTGATTCAGATTTTAACCGGAAAAATCGGGGAAATTAAATTTGCCATGTGGATCATTACTCTGCTGTCTGTCGTATACTTTATCGTGTGAGTTTTTTCCGAGAGAAGAAATCGGGGGTTGAAAGGAGAAAACAATGAAGGAGATTACAATCAGCAGTTCGGCATTTCGGGAAGGGGAGATGATGCCGGCAAAATATACGGCTGACGGGCAGGATATCTCTCCCCCGCTGGAGTGGAGTACAACACCGGAAGGCACCGTAAGTATCGCCCTCATCAGTGACGATCCGGATGCACCGATGGGAACCTGGGTGCACTGGGTGTTGTATAACCTGCCGCCGGAGGTGAAATCCTTGGCGGAGAATGTTCCCCCGAAGGAACGTCTCAACAACGGGGCGCTGCAGGGAACGACGGATTTCGGCCGGATCGGGTATGGTGGTCCGGCCCCGCCCAGCGGTGTGCATCGTTATTATTTTAAGGTGTATGCATTGGATCAGATGCTCGATCTGGCCCCCGGCGAGACAAAACAGCAACTAGAGAAAGCCATGAAAGGGCATATTCTCGGGCAGGGGCAGCTCATGGGGAAATATTCGCGCCGCTGAGATCCGTTCCAGCGACCGGCTGAATACATGGACAATGTTTAAACGTTCGTTGAAAATCCTAAGCATAGCTGTTCTGTGCACGATATTAATTGTTGTAATAGGGGCCGTACTTCTCAAATTCTGGGTAGGGCCACTATTCATCCGTGAACAATTTCTCCAGGCTGTCGAGCCCAGATGGGATGGAACCGTTAAGGTAGGGGGCGTGACATTTCACTTTTTCCGTCCTGTGGAACTCCATGACGTAGCTTTTCTGGATAGACAGGATCGGATCTGGGCGAGGTCGGAAACCGTTTCCATCGTGCTGGGGGATTGGCCCGGTTGGAAACCGAGTCCTCTGGAAATCCGGATGGAGCGAGCGGAGGTATATTTTTATTGCGACGACCAGCCCGGGATAAGCATTCCGATTGTAAAGCCGGATGCTGTCGGTGACAGCCTTAAAACTTTAGAACGTTGCGTTGTTCAAAAAATGGCATTCCATCTTATCGATCCGGATGAATTGATTTTAAACTATGGGCAATTCCATCTTGATGTGAACTTTGATCCACAACGAATCACTTTCAGAGCACTTCAGCAAGGTATCCCCGACAGTCAGGAAAGTCTCAATGCGACTTTAATCCTGGACCGTTTTAATCAGAGTTATGAGGCGAATGTGAAACTATATCATCGGTTTGAAGAGGAGGAAATGGCCTTAATTGTTCCTTTTTTTGCCGAGGGACGGGCCTATCGCTGTCGAGGGATACTGTCCGCGGATCTTGTTCTGACCGGGAAGATGGAGACGTCGGAAGACTTTCAGGCCAATGGGGATGTATTCTTTTCGGAATGGGATGTATTGCAGCCTTCGGGGGAAATGTTAATTGATGATTTTGCGGGGAATTTTCATATTGCGGGCAAACATCTGTACTGCCCGGGGCTGGCGCTGAGTTTTTGCGGGGCGGACATTCATGCTTCTCTTGAGACGGATATAGAAGACATGCGGCCGGTTTCCCTGCAGGGACAGGTCGTTGTACGCGGGCTGGATCTGGAGAAACTGTCGCAGCATATCGTGCTTCGCAGCGGTCTGGATCGGGGGCGTGTCGATATCGATTATGTGTTTGTCGAAATCGGTCCGAATCCTGAAGACCTGTATGGATACGGTTTTGTAACTGCTGAGGATGCCAATCTTTCGGCGTCTCCTTTTATGCGCCGGCTTTTCGAATTGATTGGCTTATCCGACATGAATCCACTGGCCATGTCGGATGGACTGGCGATATTTTCCACGCGCGGGGGGAGAATCACCTTCCAGCAGGGCCAGGTTTCGAATCGTCTGGCGGCGGTGCTGATTGAGCCGGGCGGGTGGATTGATGTTTCGGCCAAGACCGTGGATCTTTATGCGATTGGTGTGCCCATAAAAACCGTCCAAAACCTTCTTCAGAAAATCCCCCTTGTCAATATCCTGGTAGGATTCAAAGACAAGATTGTTCGCGTCCGGGTGGAAGGCAATTATGCCGAATCGCCGGAGAAAATGATTCGTAAGGAACTTTTACGGGATGTCAAACAGGGACTAGTGCAGATCTTTGTTGATCTCGCCCAAAGCGGCGGCGAGCTGACCGATCTCATGCAGCAGGGGGCTCGGACTTTTTTTGATACGATACGGCAGACAAATTCCTCAAAGACATCTGAAGAGGGGAAAAATCTGGGGCAGTAGCTGTATACCGATTGTCCGTTGAACAAAAAAGCTATGCTTTGTCAATGACGGCGGCAACCAGGATCGAGATCAGAATGAGATAATCAAGATCCTGTTGAGAATAATGTTCGTGGTCGGTACTGTTTTCGGCGTAGAGCACGCCGTAGCAGCCGACATCTCTCAAAACCGGGGCGACGATAGCCGAGCGGATCCGGCCCTGGTTGATCTGTCGCGGGATTTGCGGGACAAGCTGATTGAGCCCTTTTTCGACGGCGTTCTCGATGATCTCCTGCATGACCAGTTGACGTCGTTCGACTCGGATGGTTGTGATATCGCGTCCTCCCTCGATTTCCATCTTGTCTTCGGGGTCTTTTCGCAGGCAGGCCCAGGCCCTGTAGGCGTGCAGTTGGCGGATGGTCACTTCGAGAATTCCCCGGTGGAGCTCTTTGAGGTCGCGCACGCGGCAGAAGGTCGCGGCGGCCCGATCCAGATCGCCGAACCGTTTGACGGGGAGATGGATTTCCTCGGCGGTTTTCGTATCAATTTTTCGGTCGACGATCGTGACATCGTGATGAACGATGACCATGGTGTCTTCCATGTGAACGGGCTTTTTCTCCGCTTCGGAGACGGCTTCGTTCTGCGGTTCGAATTCGAGTGTAATTCTGTCTTCGTCTTGAGCTTTGGTTTCAGGAACCAATTGTTTCTCTATATCCCTGGAGGGCTGCGGGATTGAGTCCAGGGAGACATCAAGTTGGTATTCGGTGATGCGGATCACGTCGCCGTCCTGGATGCGCGACTTGTGAATCGCGGTATCGTTGAGGTAGGTTTTGTTGGCCGAGTCCAGATCTTCCAGGATCCATTGATTGTCCGTGGTGGTAAAGAGGACTGCGTGCTGTCGCGAGACGCTCAGGGCCGGCAGAAAGATGGTGCTGCCCATCTGCCGGCCGATGTAGACCGGGCCCTTGTCGAATTGATACTCCTGCGTGGACCCATCGGGCAACCTGACCGTCAGTTCCATATCGGCCTCCAGTACTTTGCTGCAATCGCCTCTGCAACCATCTATTATCGCACAAACAGGAGTGGTTTGTCAAATGGTCCCTGTCGATTTACCCAGGCCGGGCATTGGCGAGCTGTGAGGACAGGGAGATATTGATGCCCATCTCTGGAAGGTTCTCCCTGGATGTTCATGAATACCCAGTCTACTTGGCAGCATTTCCTATGTCAAATCTCGTTTTTTTCCGTTAACGTAAACTGTCGGTAGAAAATGTGCGCATATTGCCGGCGAACAACGCGACGGATTGGGTTGTTTTTAGAGTGTCTACAGGATCTGTAGGCCGATGGCGGTCATGTCATCCCGTTCGTTGTACGGGAGATTCCTGCCTGCGGCGAGATGGTCGAGGCGTTCGATCATTTCCTCCACGTCCAGGTCGGCGATGGCCATGAATTGATCGGAAAACTCGAACTGTCCTTCCTCGTCGCCGGCGCCGATCAGCGCATCGCAGCCGTCGGAGTAGAGCAGGAGCTTGTCGCCAGAGGCGAGTTGGATGCTTCTCTGCTGGAAATCGGCCTGTCCGAAGACGCCGAGCAGTCCGCCGCGGCTTTCCAGTTGGATCGGGGCCTGGCCGTGACGGATCAGGATGGGGTAGGGATGTCCGGCACGGGCGAAGGTGAGCTGCATGGTTTTGAAATTGAGCAGGCCATAGCAGCAGGTGGCGAAGAGGCAGCCTTTGAGTTCCTGGGCGGCCATGCGGTCGTTGGCTTCGCGGATGACATCCGTCGGTGCGAAAATGCGATAATCGGTGCCGCGCGTTTCGCGCAGGACGATGGCATGTTTGAGGAACATGGTCAGCAGGGCCGCGGGCATGGAATGGCCGACGGCATCGGTGATGTAAAAGCCGACATGCTGTTCGTCCAAGCGGGTGATGTCGTAGATGTCTCCGCTGACCCAGTCGGCGGGGCGGAACATGACGGACCAACGGAGCAGGTCGCTGTTGGGCAGGCGGCGGGGCAGGAAACTGCGCTGGACCTCGCCGGCCATTTTAAGCTGTTCGATGGTGTCGGGGGGCAGGGTGTCGGGGGTTTGGTCCTGCGATTGGGTTCGGGTGGAGGAGAGTTTTTTGTGATAGGCGACGTTGGTCTCGATCCGGCCGGCGATCTCTTCCAGCGACGCCGACTGGAGGATGGTGGCCAGTTTGTATTCGGCGAAGGGAAAATCGATTTCGTTGTTCAGGAAGATGGCGGCGATGTGATACTGCTCGAGCTTTCGCAGGGACTGGAGAAATCCGTTTCGCTGCGGCTCTTCGATCTCGGTCGTGTCGATCACCACGGTTCCGGCGGAGCAGAGTTCGTCCTTCAGTCCGGAAAAAACCGGAACAGCCGCTTTTCCCCAGCGATACCCCCGCTCCTCCAGATGCTGCGTCAGGCGGGATGGGATGGATTTCTGGTTTGTGACAAAGAGAACATCCACGGCTTCGGTGCCGGTTGCGGTTGTTCGAACCTCGATCATCGCCATTGTTACATCCTTTGCATTGTATGGCCGTATTATCGGTCGTTGCGCAGCAGTTCCGCGCACATGGATGGTATTTCGTCCGGATATGGGGGGAACTTAACACGAGGAAACGGTAAATCGGTCGCGTGTTGGTCGGATGATGGAATCCGTGGTGAACAGAGTCGGAAAAAAGTTCCTACCCTGCTCTGTAGAAAAGCTTTCATAAATTGCCTATTTTAAACTTGCGCGCTGTTTTCGACTGTTGTATACAATCGAGAATGAGCAAGAT
>JAFGPC010000027.1 GCA_016926155.1 Sedimentisphaerales bacterium | reverse complement strand
TGGCGCTGAAACAAGACGGTTCTATCATAGGATGGGGAAACAACGAGTACGGGCAGGCATCGAATCCTCCGGGCAATGATTACGTTGCCGTGGCGGCCGGCTATCTTCACAGTATTGCATTAAAAACGGATGGCACACTGCTGGGGTGGGGGAATAATTATTATGGACAGTCTCGAGTTCCTGGCGGTAATGAATTTAGAAGCGTTGTAGGGGGCGCTTATCACGGATTGGCATTAACGAAGAATAGATCAATACTCGGTTGGGGCAGGAATGATTTCGGGCAGGCAACTCCACCTTCAGGAGAGGATTATATCGCCCTTGCCGCGGGTGGTTTTCATAGTCTGGCGCTGAAACAAGACGGTTCTATCATAGGATGGGGAAACAACGAGTACGGGCAGGCATCGAATCCTCCGGGCAATGATTACATTGCCGTGGCGGCCGGTTATCTTCACAGTGTCGCATTAAAAACAGATGGCACACTGCTGGGCTGGGGGAATAATTATTATGGACAAGCCATATCTAAGGATAGAATTTGCACGGAATTGTCGGCCGGATGGTGGTACAATATTGCTGTTTGTGATAGTTGCGCGGGAGTGTTAAAAGGAGATTATGATCATAACTGTTCCGTTAATCTGCTCGATTTATCAATCCTTTCAAATGAATGGTTAAAGTCTTTCACGATTTCAGATTTAATGATCCTTTCTGAAGATTGGTTAATGTATTATTGAAAGTATTCTGCCTGTGGGTATTGACATTATTAATGAAGCATGCATACTATTTAATATCCGTGTTACTATTTGTTCGATTAAACAAATAGTAGGCCCTTAGAAGACTAATTCCCTGCAAGAGAAGTAGTTCCATCCGGGTGATTAGTTAATCATTCAACAGGACCAATCCCTGCCCTTGTGCTGCATCCCGGAAATCCTTATGCCATTGTAACTGAGGTCTATCATCGACAAGAATTGTAATCTTTCTATCCATTTCGGATTGTCCACTGGCGGTAAAGAAAATCTCGTAGAAAAGATCGCCCTGGTCGAAACTGGGACGCCAGGTAAGTGTATTTGTGCCGGACAGAGCTAAAGCTCCGATAGGTACATTCTGTGCTGTGTATACAATCCCACTGCCGTCAAGGGCGGTTGTAGGCAAGGGCAATTCCTCCCACAGAAGTCGGTCTTCCGTGGCTTCATAGGTAAGAAACAGATCCCGTACTTCAGTGTAATCCAAAGCTCGATTAAAGATACGAATATCTTCCACTTCCCCCTGCAAACCTGCGGACATCTGGGGGTTGTTTCCCACAAATGCGATGCTGTTCAATGAGTTCAAATCCGCATATACACCTGTTCTATAAATCTGTCCATCAAGATAAACATTGAAATTGATTCCATCCCAGGTCAAAGTAATCATCATAAGCCGATTCTGCTCAATACTGATGATTGAAGAATCTGCATTGCCGATTTTTGCATGGAGTGTCCTGTAATTAGTATACAACTGGATACAGTTGGTATCTGTATCTGTCTCGTGACCAAACAGATATTGTGAACCGGCGACATTATCCCAACGTGCCCAGATCGAGACAGTACCTTGTTCGGCGTTCATCCTGTGCATGGGAATAGCAATGGCGTCATCCTCTCCACCGAGAATCACGAATTCGTCTTTGGCCAGGTTTTCATAGGGTATGCCCCATGTGGCTCCATTCAGCAATCTGGCGAACTGGCTGATTCCGGTAGAGTCACTGTTGTCTGTTCCTTCATGATTGTTGAGTTTCCAATGGCCTATCATGCCATTATCCTGGATGCTATCCGCAAAGGCTAGGTTTTCGGTAAAGGATGCGGAAATAGTCTTATTGCCATCCACTACCAGTTGGAAAGGATTGACAGAACCGTCGATATGTCCTCCCCACCCCGAAAAGTGGAAGTTATTCTGTGCTGCCGCTCTCAGGGTAACCGTTTCGCCTAAGGTATATGCGGTCTTATCAGGAATCTTTATAATATTGCCGTTTGTAGCAGACACATTAATGCTGTAACCCAGGGCGGTAAAACTTGCTGTAACGGATATATCGTCGTCCATTATGAACGTCCTGGGATTCAAACTGCCAATCAGGTCTCCGTTCCAGCCGGTGAATACATAACCGGTGTTGGGGATTGCTGTCAGAGTGACTGTTTCGCCATGTTGATATTCGGTTTTGGCAGGCGTTCTGGTCACCGAACCATTGACGGTAGAAATCGTTAAGGCGTATGTCTTGAGGTCGAAGGTGGCTGTGACGGTCTTGTCTTTATCCATAACGACCGATGCAATATTCCCATTGCTGCTATTCACGCCATTCCAACCGACGAATTTATAGCCGGTGGCGGGTGTCGCCGTCAGTGTGACGGTATCTCCGTGTTCGTACATGGCTTTACTTGGATTACATAAGACGGTGCCATTCTGGGCTTCGATCTGGAGTGAATATTGATTTTTGGAAAAACTGACTGCAATGGTATGGTCTTCAGTAACGTTATTAAAAAGATATGTTTCCATCGTCCCTACATTAATGCTATCAACAGTAACGCCGGAAAGATAGTAGCCGGTATCGGATTGAATAGTAAATGTCTGACTTGTACTTTCGACAACGGTAACTGTTCCGGAGGGGCTTATACTTCCACCTGTACCGGCAGAAGCTGTGATTTGATATGTTTCCTGGACCTGGATTCCTTCGGTATAAATCTGTTGAATTTCAGTGGAATCAAGGGCCGTATTATAGATTCTGACGTCCGAAATGACGCCGCTGAATCCTTCATTGCGAAAATCGGGATGACCTGTATTCCCGAAATCGGCATAGCTGTTTAGTGATGATAAACCGGCGTAATTACCGGACCGGATGTTTTCTCCCTGGAAATACAAAGAATATTGCCTGTTATTCCATGTCAGTGCAACATGTCTTCGAAGATTGGTTGTAAAAGGTTGGATATTTGTTGCTACAGTATGGGAATCCCCAAGTCCCAAACAAAGGTTTCCATCATTTAAATACAGTTGAATACGATTGCTCCACGACCCGACAGTATGCCCGAAAAGATATTGTGTTCCGGTTAATTGAGCGGGTTGGGCCCATAATAAAATCGTTCCCTGACTCGAAGGTAATCCAAGGATCGAAATTTCTTCAAAATCCAGAGGAGTATCCAGTTGAAAACTATCTGGATTACTATAGATCAGGGGAGTGTCGTTTTCCGAGCGGACTAAGACACGCACCGTATCCGAATCGCTTTGACCTTGCTGGTCGGTAATCGTTAAGGTTATCGAATGATCGCCGACAGAAAGTCGTGCAACGCTTGTCTGACTGTCAGGGATCGAATCTCCCAGATTATCCTCCCAAATCCAAGTTTGCACATCGTATCCATGGATTTCGTTGCCGTGAAGAGTGATTTCAGCATATCCATCCTCACCTGAATCAACCGTTTGGTCGGAACCGGCATCCGCCATAAACTGGGCATTAAACAAAGGTCGGAAAGTATCCCAAAACATCTCAACGTACGTATTGGTGCAAAAATCACCACCGACGACGGGGGGATCATCCCCATACGCCATCCAGCGGTCAACGTAATCAAACCATGCATCATGCCCCCAGAGATTCTCAAGTCCAAATACTCTCACAGAGATGCACTGTCCAACCCATGTTGCAGAGGTTTGATTTCCTCTGTAGTCAGGACACGCGTCTGCATCAAGACTTCTGGGACGACAGGTCTTTTCACCTGAACCTGAACACCCATTCTGATAGTATATGTCTGGACAATCAGCACCAAAATAAGCGACATGTTGTTGGCTTGCGTTTTTACTGGGGGTAGTACCGTAATAGGTTTGATCGTCTTCGCCAAAAGGCACGTCTCCAAATCCTATCGATTTCATATTCTGATCATCGAGTAATACTCCAGAGATGAATATGGAAAATTTTCTTCCATTATGATACCCGCCATGATCCCCATTCCAAATTCGTCCATTACGACTCATGCCATAAAAATCTATCCCTCTCTGGATGAAATGAATGGTTAAATCATGCAATTGCTCTTTCGTATAATCCAGACAGAGCAAAACACCGGCACGACTCATAACGTGTCCAATTTCACGTCCGTAATGAGGCATGTCTCCGTAATTGTGTATTCGTTCACAAGGCCATTGGTTAATATGATCAAGCCAGACTTCCCGGAGCATACGAGTGATAGTATTCACTTCCGTGATCGTGGGCGTACCTGCAAAATGAAGTTCAGGCAGCAAATCCCATTTGATTTGTCCGGCCCTATATACGGTTTTGGTTTGCCCGGCATAAGGTGGACGAAATTCATCATTTTGAGGCAGTGTTGATACACAGGTCAGAACTGCCGCATATTTTGTCCCTCTTTCAGTAGGATGAACTTTAGCGCCATAGACGTCATAGTCAACCTCGTCACCAGCAGGTGCCGAAATCGTAGAAACGAGGGAATCTCCGGAGTGCAAAACGACAGGGAAGACAACAGAGAGGGAAGAATCAAAACTCAGAGCCCGGCCATCAAAACCACTTCGATAATCTATCCGTCCGTGAGCGATCGGATTCACTTCTGAGCCATTTCGGAAGTTAATTCCACTTCCTTGTGGTGAGGGAGTTACTCGTGTAACCGTTACACCTTGTCCGTTATCCCTGACCCAAAAATCTCCATTGATGTATTCTCCGACGGTGTAATCCTTGTCAAAGTACCATACAATCCCATTTTTTGTTACTTGTGTAGCGCCAAACGCCAAAGAATGGCCGGCTAAAAATATAAGGCTCAGACGTAAAATTACAGGAATTCCTATTATACGGCTGGCCCACTGCTTGGAACATGCCATAATCACGCTCCTTTATGGTCTGCCAGTTAAAGTGAATTTCATACACTAAAAGCTACGAAACAATACGCTCATTTGCCAACGCTCTTTGAGAAACCATCAAACTACAAAATATTTCCGGAAAAGTAAAGAGATTTCATTGTTTGTCAAGTTGTTATCGGACTTTTTATGGCCGTATTTTGAAAAGGTCGGTTAAGCAAGTTTTAAACTAGTGTATACATATCGCCGAATGTATAGTACTTGACGAATACAGTGACAAAAGGATTGCTTTGCGCAACCCAGGAGCACGGAGTGTGTCAATATTTTGGATATGTAAGTTCGGGATCAATTCATGGGAATTTCTTTATTATTTGTTGAATTATAGATGCTTGGTGTCCTAAAACAAGTCCGATATGGTTTTGATAAGAACTCGCTTAAAGCAAAATTTTTGCGAAGTAGTTTTTATTTGGCAATAGGCTCCTTTGTAGAGAAGTTACTGGCTTTTGCGGCGAAAATCATCCTTGCAAGGCTACTCATTCCCGATGAACGGGGTATTGTAGTATTGATTGCCAGTTTAACGGCCCTTTTTGAGTGTATTACCGAGGTAGGAGTCAAACAATCGATCATTCAGAATGAGTCCGGCGCCAAAGGAGAATATCTGAATGCTGCCTGGTGGTTACAATCAATCCGTGCTGCGGCCATCTATATTATTGCTTATCTTGCGAGTCCTGCAATCTGCAGGTTTTATTTGTCCGGCAAACTGGACGCTGCTACAATTCAAAACTGGGCCTCTGTTCCTCAAATGCTCCAAGTGGCATTCCTTTCGATTTTATTCAACGGCTTAGTAAGCCCACGAATACATCTGCTTGAAAGGCAATTTAAATTCAAGAAGGTAGTACTCCTGTTTCAGGGCAGCATCATTTTTGGCACGATTATAACAATCATACTTGCGTTTCTTCTTCGGAATGCGTGGGCCATGGTGATCGGTTTTACCTGTCAAGCGTTTAGCCGGCTTGTCATGTCTTTTTTGATTTGTCCCTTTATGCCCAGATTAAACATTGATTATTCCAGTGCGCGGGAGTTAATCAAGTTTGCTCGAGGAATGTTTGGTGCGCCCATATTGACATATGTTGCCTACAATGTTGATATTATTGTCGGCGCGAAAGTTGTAAGCGCTGAATTGTTGGGAATGTATGGTTTTGCAGTAGCGCTTGCCGGAACTCCGCGCGAACTTTATTCCCGTGTCGTACTTCCGGCGTTATTGCCCGTTTTAGCACATCAACAAGATCGATTGGATGCAATCCGTGAATCAATTCATGCTATAACTCGTGTAACTTTTTTCATTGGTTTTCCTACACTTGTTTACGTCGTAATATATAACAAAACCCTATTGAAAATAATATTTGGAGACGAATTCCAGGAGGTGGGAGTAGCCTTCAGCCTCTATGCGTTAAGTATTTTCATGATCGTTCTTTCCATGGTTTTTGTGACGTTGTGTTATGCTCTTGGGAAACCCGGGCTGGTTCGTATCTATGTACTCATTCGGCTCTGCATCATTTCTATATTGATATGGCCAATGTTAAAAAAATTCTCCATTACAGGTGCAGCAGGAGTGCTTGCTTTTGCAAATTCAATTGGATTAGGAATCCATCTATTCCTCGCAAAGAAAACGGTTCATCTTTCGATCGGACATTACTTTCGTCATTGGATCTCGGGAGGAGTGGTAGGAGCAGTTCTGATCGGGGTATTATTGCCCCTCACTTCATGGTCGAGTATAAGGGAAGGGTATGCATTGGCGATTGGAACGGGAGCGTATATATTGTTGATGACAACCGGGCTTTTCACTCTGCCGGAAGTCTATAAGATATTGTGGTTGAAAAAAGCAGCAACCTGATGCGAAACAATCGAGGAAATATTAAACATGTGGTTCTTCTCGGAGCCTCCTTTTCCACGGGCAATCTTGGAGTTTCCGCTCTTGCCTGGTCCAGCATTAAATATTTACGGCATCACTTTCCCGGTGTAACCATCGAGATTGTTGGAACCGGAGTTGCTCCCCAGGAAGAAAGTGTCCGTGTTTCCGGAAACCAGATCGTTATAAAGAACTGGCCGGTTCGATATCGGATCAACCAGTTTTGTGCCAATAGTATCATACGAATATCTCTGGGCATTATACTTGCGCGAATGCTCAGACCGATTCGGAGTGTTTTTGCCCGCCAGCAAAGCACACTTGGTTCCATCTGTAGAGCAGATCTTATTTGTGATATAACGGGTGGAGATAGTTTTAGTGATATATACGGATTGAGCCGGTATATTAAAGGGTATCTTCTGAAACGAGCCTGTCAGTTAACGGCGAGACCTTTTGTTTTATTGCCTCAGACATATGGCCCTTTCAAGAGCAAGCTGGCGAAAGTGTTGGCAGGGAGAATATTTAAAAAGGCCGATGTTATCTGTGCCAGAGATACGGAAAGCGCAGCATGTGTTAATACGCTTTTAGGCCCGAACTCGAAAGTCCGTTTCTTCCCCGACCTTGCTTTCATATTGGATCCCGAATCCGCTGTTCCGAAGGCGGTGGAATCCATGAATCACTTGAAACGTGAAGGTGTGCTGGTCGGATTGAATATAAGCGGATTGCTATATCATGGCGGATACACCGGGAAAAACGAATTCGGATTGAAAACGGACTATCACAACATAGTTCATTCACTTATACGCTATTTCTGCACCATGCCAAATGTTCGCATGGCTCTTGTGCCCCATGTTGTTCCCGTCGCATGGGAAACGGAAAATGATCTGCTTGCATGTGAACATATTTATGATGAGCTGAGCAGCGACCTGCAACAAAAGGTATGGGTAGTGAACGATAAAGAAGGGTGGAATTTTAACGCCTGTACGATCAAATATATAATTGGTTCTTGTGATTTCTTTCTTGGTAGTCGGATGCATTCGACGATAGCCGCTATTTCCCAGGGGATACCCACTGTAGGGTTGGCTTACAGTAAAAAGTTCAAAGGTGTATATGAGTCTGTCGGCTTGGAAGAATGTGTCGTGGATTTAAGACGATTGGATCTCGAACAGATTTTACTCTCAGTCAAAGAACTCTATGCCAATCGTGATTGTATTTCAGCCAAGACGTTACAGGGTGTAACAAAACTGCAAGAAAGCCTTCTTTCCCCTTCTGGTTCTCCGTTATGATAACCGGCAAAATGTACTCTCAAACCATGAAGCTCCACTGTGTAACATACGATAATGCCGCTCAAATAAGGACGAAGATAACGGCAGCGATATCGCTACAGAGAACACCGTGTTCATTGAAACATGAACCGCCGACAGCATGTTTTATGTGTCTTGTTAAATAACAGCGGAACTTTTTATCCAATTCTGGGAGCCGTCATATGGAAACCCTGGATGTTTCGATTCTTATTGTGAACTGGAATACAAAAGACTTGTTGAGGGACTGTTTAGTCTCTGTCTATGAACAAACAAGAGACATCTCTTTCGAGATCATTGTTATTGACAATGCTTCCAGTGATGGTTCAGCGGAAATGGTCAAATCCGAATTTCCGGATGTGACTCTTCTGGAGAACACGAAAAATCTTGGATTTGCCGCCGCCAATAATCAGGGTTACCACATTTCCAGTGGACGGTATGTTCTTCTGTTAAACACGGATACGGTTGTTCTTGATGAAGCGATTCAGAAGTGTGTTGCGTTTGCCGATGAGGATCCTCAAATAGGGGTGCTGGGGGTTCGTATTGAAGATTCTGACGGCCGGATGAAAAGAGACTGCTATCAATTCTGCAGTGTTCTGAATCTTATGATTTCTCTTCCGGGTTTTCACAGGATGTTTCCGCGAAGCCGCTTTTTTGGCCGAGAACACATGACGTGGTGGGATTTTGATGATATCCGAGAGGTTGATGTTATTGGGGGATGTTATATGCTGGTGAGGAGGGAGGCCATTGAACAAGTTGGATTGTTGGATGAAGGATATTTTATGTATGCGGAGGAAATGGACTGGTGCTGGCGTTTTCAAAATGCAAAATGGAAAAATGTGTATAATCCTCATGCGCATATAATTCATTACGGAGGAATGTCATCGGCTCAGAATCCGGGGCAAATGCGAGTCGAATATCAAAAGAGCATTCTACGTTTTATCGAAAAACGACAAGGTCTATTGGCACGAATTATTTCACGGATGTTACTGTTTATCTCCGGTGTCCTGCGGATGGGATATTGGACGCTTAAATGGACTATTGGTCCCTCAGGCAAACGTCCCACGAGTTATGATAAATTAAAACAAGCCAGGAGCACCGCTTTTCTATCGTAGGGAGATGTTTTGTATCCCCTTGGATGTGTTGGTCTATCGTGATCATTTGTGAGAAGACAGAGTAATAAAGGCATTCTTTTGGGTCCATACGGAAAAAGAGGACTTTTTGTCCGGGTATCCTATTTGATCGGAGCCATATTCTGGTATCTTTTTACCTTGGGAGGACGTTTTGGCCGGGGGGAAGTCATTGTCCTTTGCTATCATGGAATAAAAGAATATGAAGCTAAGGCGTTTCAGTGGCAAATGACTCATATAGCAAATCGGACTTTATCCGCTTCTGCTCTGACAAAGGAAGGACGATTACGCTTTGGGCGCCGCCCAAAGGTATGTGTAACCTTTGATGATGCGTTTTCAAATCTATTTGACAATGCCTTTCCCACACTTCGTCAATTGGATATCTGTGCGACAGTTTTTATTCCAACCGGTAATTTAGGCGCTCAACCCGCCTGGGAAATGCCCTTGGGGCATCCTGAGGCAGGAGAGAGGGTGATGACAGAAGAAGAAATAATGCAAATGTTGCAGGACAGCCATCTCGGGATTGGTTCTCACTCCAGAACACATGCCCGTTTGACTTCTCTTTCAGGCAACCAACTAAACCGGGAGATGATTGAATCGAAGCAGGAATTAGAAAGATTAACTGGGCGACAAATCTGGCAGATGGCCTTGCCTCATGGATCTTTTGATGACCATGTAATCTTGGCGGCGAAAGAGGCGGGTTACAGACAGATATTCACCCTAGTTCCCATGCTCTTTCCGAATTCCGATAAAGAAGTTATTGGTCGATTTTCCATGTCTCCGAGTGCCTGGCGAATTGAATATTTTCTCACTTGTGCCGGAGGATATACCTGGATCTTTTTTCTGCGCAAGCTGATTAAAAGCCTATGTCGGTTGGGGACGGCAAAACGACGTTTTCAGGCTGAACATATGCATGAGAGCCAAAATAATATCTAATTGAGTCACTCCCTGTATTATTTAGGACCCAGTCGAAAAAAAGTATAAAAAACGCAATGGACTATTATAAAAAAAGTGAACAGTGTGAGATTCAGAGACTTTCTGAAACTTCCTGGATCTTTACCTTATTGTTGTTGCAGGGATGGATATGGATAGGCATTACGTAATTATTACACCGGCTTTTAACGAATCCAAATATATTAAGACTACAATCGAAGGAGTTCTTGCGCAGTCGCTTCAACCGATTTCATGGGTAATTGTGGATGATGGATCGACGGATGGTACCGGAGAAATTGTTAAAGAGGCTATGGAAAAATATGGTTGGATTCATTATCTACGTCGGGAAAAAATTTCGGAAGACAGTTACTATGCCAGTAACGTATATGCATTGCTAGAAGGAATCAAATTTGTATCCGATCTTTCCTATACCTATCTTGCTATTCTTGACGCGGATATATCACTCCCTTCAGACTATTATAAAAACATACTGGATCAATTTGAACGCGATAAAAGATTGGGGGTCGCATCCGGTGTATATGTGGACAGAATTAATGGAGGCCTGCGGAAAGTCCTGAATGATCGTCGATCAACACCGAAAGCGATTCAGGTGTTTCGTCGGGAATGTTATGAACAAATTGGCGGCTATGTCCCCTTGAAATATGGTGGCGAAGATACGTGCACCTGTATAATGGCCAGGATGAAAGGCTGGAAGAGCTGGTCATTTCCGGAATTCGTTGCGATTCACAATAAACCCATAGGAACAGGGCATACCGGCAACTATATTGGAATCCGTTTTAAGCAAGGGCTGAATGAATATGGACTTGCAACGCATCCTCTTTTCATGGTTGTAAAGTCAATTCGAAGATGTTTTCGTGAACGCCCATTTTTACTAGGCGGAATAAGCCGTCTGTTTGGATATATCTATGGTTATATCCTGCATGAAAAGAGACAAATTCCTGATGAAGTCGTGCGTTTTCTTCGCAAGGAACAAATCAATAGAATATTTGCTTTGAATGCGGTGCCGGCGGATCATTCGGTCGATTCATAGTTTGGTTGATTCTTCCATATGTCGTCAAAATAGTAGTGAAGAAATCTTATAAGGTATATTGTGAAAGCCAATCGCGAATTGAGAAATGGTAATGTGAAACCTCCTCGTCATGTCAAAATCTGCCTTGCTGCTTCGGCGGGTGGTCATGCCAGTCAATTACGGGCTTTGGCGGCGGCATGGGAAGGATATCCCATATTCTGGACTACGACGACGGAGGTTCTAAGGCGGGAGTTGGAGAAAACGGGAAAGACCTATGTGGTTGGAGAATCCAATCGTAATCATCCATTTCGGATTATATCCGTTTTATTAAAATGTATCAGAATTATCCTTCGGGAAAGACCGACAATTGTGATATCCACAGGCGCCTCCGTTGGATGTATCATGTGTTTTTTATGCAAGTTTCTATGCCGTGGCAAAATAATATGGATGGACAGCATTACAAATGTACATACATTGAGTTTGTCGGGGAGACTTGTGCGCCCCATATCCAACTTATTCTTTGTACAATGGCCCGAATTAGAAGAGAAATATAAAAAAGTACAATATTTAGGGACCGTACTGTGATTTTTGTAACAGTTGGAACACAACTTCCATTTGATCGTATGGTTCAATTCGTGGACGATGCGTGCGAGAAAGGTTTGATTGATAAAGAGGTTTTCGGACAGATTGGAGTTGGGGCTGTCTCACCCATGCATTTTCCCAGTGTCGATGTTATGCTAAAAAAAGAGTATGATCAGGTATTTCATGAAGCGGAATATATCATCTCGCATGCCGGCATGGGAACGATTTCATTGGCGTTCAGTTTGAATAAACGGATTTTAGTAATACCGCGTTTGTCGCAATATAACGAAGTAGTCAATGATCATCAGTCCCATATAGCAGACTTCTTTGAAAGGGAGGGGTATTTGTTGGCGGCAAGAAATGCCGAAGAATTTGGCAGGAAAATACAACAATTGCCTTCTTTTACACCGCGTCCACGCGAGAAAACAGTTTCCAGTATCGTACAGGCAATTCAAAATTTTTTATCCCAAGAACACGCGTAGTTGGCCGGCAGGAAAGTCAGTAGAGAAAAGTGTAAATCAATAAGAAGATAGTATATGGAACTTGTTACCATATTAGTTGCAGTTGTGTGTGTTTTGTTTGTTTTATGTTTACCTTTGTGGATTAGCCCCCTGATATATATAATTGTTCTCTTTTATTATCCGGACTATCTGCGTTTTATCGTTGCAGGTTTAACTTTCCCTGTCAGTCGTGTGGTTATCTTGGCGGTTTTGTTGAAGTTTTTTTTGACAAAGCAAAAATTCATAGTATTTAAATGGCGCTTTATTGACACTATATTTGTGATTGGCGAAATTGTATTTTTGATTAGTTTAACTTTTACGCATAGGAGTTTTGAGGAGGCTTTGAAATATCGACTCGGTTTTGTGCTGGATACGACCATTCCCTATTTTGCTTTTCGAAATATCTATGTACAAAAAAACTTATTCCTGCACAGTCTTAAGTGGATTGGAATTATTTTACTGCCTGCCGCGCTCCTAGGAATATATGAGACGACGCAAAACCATAGCCCGTATGATGGATTATTGAAGTACCGTTTTTACAGTGATCGAGCGTTGGCCGCAAAACATTTCGAGGATCGGGTCAAAGGACACGGAGGAGAGGAACGTTTTGGTCTTTATCGTGCTCAGGGCCCTCATGGACATCCTTTAGTTTATGGATTGAGTCTTACGGTGTTCTTACCTTTTCTCTGGAGATTGCGAAAATTTCTTTATAAGAAAAGGGGCTATGCCATCCTCTTTTTTTGTGTCATCTTATTGGGTAGCATGTCCAGTTTATCCAGTGGTACGCTTATTGGAATAATAATAGTCATTGCCGGACTTCTTGTTGAATCCTTAAAGAAGTGGTTTAAAGCCGTCCTGATTCTGTTGATATCGGCAATGGTCTTCCTCCAGTTCTATAGTAACAGACCTTTTTACCATGTCTTTGGAGAATGGCTTGCTTTGGATCCTTGGACGGCGTATGCAAGGGCAAGATTGATCGATATTGCGATAGAGCGAATAGGGGAATACTGGTTATTCGGATATGGATTAGTGGATCCCGGCTGGGGAAGGGAAATAACCGGTCTTGACTATACCGATGTGTGTGTATATTACATCTATATGGCCATCACCTATGGAGTATTTGCCATGGGATTGTACCTTTGGTCAATGGGATTAATTTTATATAAGCTTTACAAAACCAGCAAGTTGTCGGATAAGCTACGATCCGGAATTGCATGGGCATGTTTTGTTAGTGTTCTCGCCATTTTAATGGCTCATTTTTCCGTCACTCCATTTGGCGCCTTAATCAAAGTACATTTTGTAGTATATGCATTATCTGTAGGTATAATCTATGCTGAAAAAAACGGCAAAGAAAGCCCCCCGATTACGCGATATCGATGTTGCTAAGGGATTGGGTATTTCTCTTGTTGTCCTGGGCCATGTTCTGGCCAAGGATACATTCCCAAAAGATAACCAGTGGTTTTTAGACATGTGGAGCATATTATATAAGTTCCATATGCCTTTTTTTATGTATTTATCTGGTTTTGTCATGATGTACACCTATCGGCCTTTGCATACTCTCAAGGAATATGGCAGTTATGTAGGGGGGAGATTTAATCGGCTTATGCCAGCCTATTTATTATTTGCGTTGATTATTCTTGTTGGGAAGCTATTATTCCAGACATTTTTTGAGATACCCAATGCAGTCAGTTGGGAAAAAGTGGCCTACGTTTTTATTAAACCAAGATATAGTTATTGTGGTTTCCTGTGGTATATATATGTCCTATTCATATATTATGTAATTTTTCCACCACTGATCCAGCTTTTTAAACATCAAGTAAAATGGATCGTCCTTGGTTCGTTTGTCATATATTTTTTACCGAGAAACAGCGTACTCGCCTCCGATCAGGTAATGGAGTACATGTTTATGTTTTCTTTAGGCATCTTGGCCGCCAGTGATGTCCGTTTTGTTGAGATTGTGGAGCGGGGCAAAATAGCTTTTATTTTGTTGTTTTTTGTAAGCTTGCTCGTGTGCTATTTCGTCGATGTGCCGAAAATATTACAAGGTTTTATAGCCACCCTCGGACTCCATGCACTTGTGCGAATAAAAGGTGTTTTAAAATTTGAATGGCTGGTCCGAATCGGAAAATACACATTTCCTATTTATCTGTTGCATATGATTATAATGGGCTTTATAAGGATGGTTGCCCAGAAAACCTGGGGTTGGGATGGATGGCATTTTCTTATTGTGGGTCCCGTTCTTTTTGCTTCTGGTTTAGTTGGACCAATTATTCTCCAAAGATATATCATTCAAAAAATTCCCTGTCTAAACAGGATAATTAGATGATAATATGCATAATTATTATATGTATTATTGGATTCTACTTTGGATTTCCCTGGTGTATCCTGAAAGCGATGAGGTACAGAGATTCCTTGGGTTTTAGTAGGGGTAACAAAATCGCTCTAACGTTTGACGACGGCCCGAGCAGAAATACGGATAAAATTCTTTCCCTTCTTGATCGCTATTCTGTTAAAGCTACTTTTTTTGTCACAGGGAGCAAAGTCAAAAGGGACGTTTTGGAAAAAATACAGAGCCGAGGCCACGCTGTAGCTTCGCATGGATATGACCATGTAAACCATTGGAAGTGTTTTCCGTGGCGGGCATGGAAAGACATACAGCTTGGCTTTAAGGCCATTGAGGACTTTAATAATCGCCCACTTGACCAATGGAGATTATTTCGTCCTCCATATGGAAAAGTGACTCTTTTCACGTTACTCTATTTGTGGTTTAAACGAGTAAAGATTGTTTACTGGACATTTGATAGTGGAGATACATGGGAGAATATTCCGGATGTAGATTCGCGGATGGAAGAATTTATTCAAACAAGCGGCACTGGAATCGTCTTATTCCATGATCTTTATTACCCGGATACAGAACGGAACAACTATGTTTTTGAGTTGTGTGAAAAAGTGTTAAAATATGTGCAAGAGAAACAAATAAAAGCGACGGCGTTGTAAGATACAACCATAGAATGTAACTTTTTCAATATCGCTACATGATCAGGAAACCAATATGAGCCTTTTCTCTCGACTATCCATGGAAAGCCGGCGGCGCAAGATAAGAATGTTTTATGAATTATTCAAGCCAGAGAAACATTCTAAAGTACTGGACATTGGAGCAGAAATCGATCCCGATGGCGATCAACAGTTACAATTGATTGATTCTTATCCTTGGAGGCCAAGCCTATCGGCACTCAATATTGACGAAAATCATATTGAAAAGATTCGTGGAACATATCCGGAAATCTCTGTGTTTGTTGCAGACGCCTGCCAGTTGCCGTTTCCGGATAAATCCTTTGATATAATCTATAGCAATGCCGTAATAGAGCACGTAGGAGATTTCGAACGACAAAAGAAAATGGCGTCAGAGATAATGCGTGTCGGGAAGAATTGGTTTGTAACGACTCCCAATCGATGGTATCCTTTTGAGTTTCATTTGCGCTTGCCTTTTGTAACCTGGTTGCCGGGCAGTGGATATTTATATGCCGGTCAAATCATGTGTTATAATCATGCAAGGGAAAAATATACGTTTTTCTCGGCAAAGCACAAGCATCTTCGCTTACTTACGGCTAGAGAGATAAAAGTCTGTTTTCCCGGAAGCAGATTAATTCTGCAGAAAGTCACGTTTTGGCCGGAGACGATTATTGCTGTGGGTGGAGATGCCTTTACGGAGTAACGGAAAACGGAATAAAAAACAATTGATGGATCTCAAGAAATTTCGCGCTGAAAGTACCAATTTGGTAAGTTTTTTGAATCCCATCTGACAATGGAATATTTGGTATACAAGATATAGTAGAAGTGGTTATAATCGTTTCCGAAGGGAAAGAAAATATTGATTCTGGATTACTGTACCGTATTTGATACTAATTGAAGATGTGAACTATGCCAGTCAAAGAAGGGCGAGATAGCAGAATACTGAGCAAGCTCATTATGGCTTTGTATGGAATTAAGAGCCGGAAATTACGCCATGTGCTTCTTTCTATTATAATGGGTCTTGAAGGGGGGCCAATCTATTCAAACACGTTGCGCCGTATCTTCAAGAAATTCCATGGAGTTGAGATTGGCATGTATACACATGGCTCATGCTTTGTCCCGGGCAACTTCGACAAGTTCACTACAGTGGGTCGGTATTGCTCCATTGCTCAAGGCGTGTATGTGCATAACAGGGACCATCCGGTAGATTTCAAGTCGACGCATGCTTTTTTCTTTAATGCACAGATAGGACATGTAAAAGAAGATAAAGTAGGACATCAACCACTCGTCATCGGGAATGATGTTTGGATAGGAAGAAATGTTGTCATACTGCCTCATGTAACAGAAATTGGAGATGGAGTGGTTATTGGTGCCAATTCAGTAGTTTCAAGAAATCTTCCCCCCTATGCAGTCGCCTTAGGGCACCCGGCAAGAATTGTTCGATATCGTTTTCCTCCTGATACAATCGCATTGTTATTAAAATCAAAATGGTGGGAAAAAGATATTCAAGAAATCAATGGACATTTAGAGGAATATACGCAACCCTATGAGGCATATGTAACTGCACATCAATTGATCCAAAGGGATACGATTGATTCGAGCGAACAAACCGCTTGCAGTGAACAAGAAAATGAAATATAATATAATGCTTCATATAAACAAGTGAATGTCTGAATGGAGGATGAGGCGTACATCCGGCTGGAGGTGTGTGAAAGGAATGATAAAAAAGCGAATTGCTATTACATCACTTCTTGTATTTTTTTGTGTAATCTATGCGGCGGATAACTCGGCTGAAGCGCAGTCTTATATCATAGATCATTCCTGCATCGACATCCGGAAAATCCCCCCTTACTGGACCGAGAAAGCAAAAGAACTGGTGCTCGTTCATACAGGACAGAGTCACGGCAGACAGATTCCCTACGGTCTGCAAATACTGGCGGAAGAAAATGTGCGGCTTGGTATTGATATGACGTATGATGAAATACCTCCATACTCCGGTCGACTCCGAGTCTCTCGAGGCTTGAGAAATTCGGGGAATGGTTGGATGACAAATATTGATACGACCGATTATTGGGATGGCCTGGAGGCCATTCAGAATGTTCGTCGTACACTTCAATACCATCAATCCAAAGGAGTTCGAATAGATATCATCCTGCATACGTGGAGTTGGGATTTTCGTGAAATAACTGAAAATAAAATCAACCAATATATAGATGCACTGGAGACCCTACAGTCTGAATTTCCAGATACAGCATTTGTTTATATGAGTGACACAGATGACAAGGCTTATGATCCATTTGATGAGAATGGACATTGGGGATACAACTGGCTTATAAGGAGGAGTCAAATATATAACCATGTTTTACAAGATGAACGTATCTTGTTTGATTTTGGGGAACTCGAAACATGGTCAGCAGATGGGTCGGAACAAAACGGATTTGTGGACTGGTTATATGGAATAGAAGTGCCTCTCATACATTCTGATTGGTTGGGGGATTATGATGGAGGTGAAGGTTGGTGTCATATAAATCAGGCAGCATGTGTCATGAAAGCCAAGGCCATGTGGTGGCTTCTGGCGCGTATCGCCGGATGGGACGGTTGCCAGGCGCCCCCTGGGGATGTGACCGGAGATTGTCGGGTGGATATACAGGACATGGCCTCCATGGCGGCAAATTGGCTGTCTGACCAGGGCGATGAAAACTGGAATCCGGTTTTCGATCTCAGGCCGGATGGCGGCGATGGCGTGATTGATATCCAGGATTTTTCCCAGCTTGCAATGGGATGGGCTCTGGATCCGTATGGTAGTGCTACAATAGTATCTGAGCCTATACTTCAAGGAACAGTCGGGCTGGATTACAATTATGACGTGGAAGCAACAGGAGACCCTGCACCACAATATGCCCTGGATGTCTATCCAGTGGGAATGCAGATTGATGGTATCTTGGGAATGATTACATGGCTGCCGGCTCAAAGTGGATCCTTTGAAGTACTTGTCCGTGCATTTAACGATAAAGGAGAAGACGCACAGGCATTTACACTGACTGTCAGTGAGCCGACTGCTCCTTTGATTTCCTCGTTGCCGACGCTCCAAACAGAAGCCGGTCAGTTATACTCTTATGATGTTCAGGCAACGGGTAATCCGATCCCGGCATATGAATTGATGGTTGGACCGGTGGACATGGCGATCGATATCCATACAGGTCGTTTGACATGGATGCCGACCATGATTGGAGACTTCGATATTACAGTCCGAGCCTCCAATCTGGCCGGAATCGATGAACAATCATTTACACTGCATGTATCACCGTTACCTCCTTCCATTACATCCAATCCCTTGCTCCTTGCCTCATTAGGGAATATGTATGTTTATGATGTAATGGCGGATGGGATTCCTTTACCTGTTTATTCTCTTTCCAAGGCGCCTGCGGGGATGGACATGGATGAAGTTACGGGACGGATTGAGTGGATTCCCGCTGCTGTAGGAAACTTCGAAGTTTCGATTATTGCAACAAATCAGGGCGGACAGGACCTGCAGGAGTATACAATCTCGGTGTCCGAAGTACTTTTTCCCCAGATTGAAAATCTGGTTCTTTCCTCCACCTCAGGAAACGGTCTTACGACGGATAATCTGACCTGCAGTTTCGATCTGGCCGGCAATGCCATCACGGCCGCCGTAGCCTGGCAAAAAGATGGACAGCCTTGGATGCGAGCGTATATGCCGTTTGAAGGCGGATCCGAAATCGCACTCCTCGATTTCTCCGGCAATGGCGCTACATCTACTCCCTATGGAACTCCTGTCTTCTTGCCGTCAGGAGGGTATAATGGAGGCGGTTGTTTTGAGTTTGACGGGCAGAATCAGTTAAACACAACGATCGTATTTCCTACCCTTTCTTCCTATACAAAGGCCGCATGGATTTATCGAACGGGAAACGATTATAATAATATTCTGAGCGGCTCACAATATTCCACTGGTGGACACTCATTCCGAGCAAATACCGATGGACGGCTTATGGCGGGGCATCCTTCAGGCAACTGGACAATCGTACAGGATGGTCAACCACTGGAAAATAATGTTTGGTATTTTGCAGCCGTTACATATGACTATTCCACGGGTACTATGATTCTCTACAAAAACGGAATTGAGGTAGATCGTGCGGTTGCCGGTGCATCCAGCAGGGATGTGACTGACCCCGGTTTGTTAATTGGCGCGATCCAGGGGAGTTTTCGGTGGCAGGGAAGGATTGATGATGTACGTATTTATGATTATGTCTTGTCAACCGAGCAGATTATGGCCCTGTATGAACAGGGGGGGGATATGGTGGTTTCCCAGGAAACAAATGTTGGTGATCAATGGAATGTCCATGTAATACCCTTTTCGATAGACCAGGGAGGGCAATCTTATCTATCCAATATGATTACGATTCAAAATCCTTGAGCGACTATCGTTTTTTATATTGGAGATTTTTGAGAGGCAAACAAGCATCTGTGTGAGTTGATTCAGGCTGAAATCCATTCATTTCACCAAGAAAGTTGACATGGCGCTTTACCGGCAAGATTCATTTCCCAGGACATAAAAAGGAACAGTATTTTTAAAAAAAACATCTATTTTTTTTAAAAGCGATTATATAAACGTCGAAAATACATTTATGAAGAAAAAATCATTTGTCCTTCAGAAAATTAAAGAATATCTGAGTAACAAGAAGTTCGCGATTCAGCGCAGAATTCATCCCGGAATTCGAGAACAGCACAGGCTCGACAGTCTTGTGGGACCGAGAGGGTATTGGAACGAATTACAAGAATACCAACTGAATTTTCTTAAATCCAAGGGAATGCAATCCCATCACACATTGTTGGATGTGGGTTGCGGGCCTTTACAGGGAGGTATCGCGTTTATTTCCTTCCTGGATTCCAATCATTATTTCGGATTGGATATTCGAAGTGAGTCTCTTGTTGAAGCGTATAAACAGGTGACCAGATACGATCTTATATATAAAAATCCAAATCTAATTCTCTCTGATACATTTGGCAAGATAGAATTAAATGGACAGCAATTTGATTTTATCTGGGCCAGTCAGATCTTATATCATCTGGAGCCCGATACAATCCATCGGTTCTTTGAAGCTGTGTCTCTTCATTTAAAACCAGGTGCATATTTATATGGTGATATTATTGGTGCTCCCAATAAGGTCGTCCAAGACTCACACTGGAATGGATTCAGGTTTTATTTGCATTCGTTTTCATTTATGGATGATGCGGCCCGGGAACATGGTTTATCCATGAAGCACATCGGCCAGATTGGGGATTATGGATACCCAATTGCAATTGCTTTGCATACTAACGATATGTTTGAATTTCAAAAAATTCGTACATGATTATTTATAGGGTCATTTTTTACGCTGCGAAGGAATATGAAATTTCTATCCAGCAACTTCAATACTGCAATAATGAAAGTCTCTCATACAGTGAGTGACTTTTTGTGTGTCGTTAGTATATTTAGAAAAACCATCCATCTGGTTGGGCTATGGCCATGATCCTTTCTAAAAATGCCCTCGTTCTCTGGCTGACCGGTCTGTCCGGAGCGGGTAAGACCACTCTGGCCAGGCATATTGCCAGAGAGCTTGAAAGCGGGGGGAAAGCGGTGGAGAGACTTGACGGGGATGTGTTGCGTGGTTATTTTCCTTCCACCGGATTTACCCGGGAAGCGCGAGATGAGCACATTCTGCGGGTGGGCTTTATGGCGTCGTTGCTGGCCAAACATGGTATTATTGTAGTTTGTTCATTTATTTCGCCGTACCGACAGGCCCGGCGAAAAGTACGTCAAATGTGCCACAATTTTATTGAGGTCTATGTGAAAGCCTCCTTGGCTGAGTGCGAAAGGCGTGATGTCAAAGGACTGTATACTAGAGCTCGAGCCGGAGAAGTTAGAAATTTTACCGGCTTGGATGATCCCTACGAAGAGCCGGAAAATCCGGAACTAGTGATCGATACAGAAAAAATGACGGAGCAGGAAGCGGTTCAAACAATTATAAATTATTTAAAAAAACATCTGGACGTCTGATGGAACATCTGGATCAACTGGAAAATATCAGCATTCATATCCTTCGCGAAGCCTATGCGAACTTTAAAAACCTGTGCATGTTATGGTCCATTGGAAAGGACAGCACGGTTCTTTTGTGGCTGGCGCGGAAGGCCTTTCTAGGGCATGTGCCTTTCGCGCTTGTGCATATTGACACATCTTATAAAATCCCTGAGATGATCAAATACCGTGACGAACTGACTCGTCAATGGCATTTAAATATGGTCTATGGGATGAATACCGAGGCATTGGAATCCAAGCAAACCTTTCCCGATGGGAATGCCGACCGTCTGACCTGTTGTCGCCTTTTGAAGACCGAAGCTTTGAAGAATACACTCAGCGGCCGCTGGCCCAGATACCGGTTCAACCACAGCGAAGGAAAATATGAACTGGATCCAAACACGGAACCGTATACGGGCGTAATTGCCGGCGTGCGGTCGGATGAGGAAGGTTCACGAAGTAAAGAACGTTACTTTTCTGCACGGGATCGTCAAAGCGAGTGGGATATTGCCGATCAGCCGCCGGAGTTGTGGAGTCAATACAAGACGGATTTTGCACCGGGTACCCATGTCCGAATTCATCCACTTCTGGATTGGACGGAATTAAATATCTGGGAGTACATTGATCGAGAGAAGATTCCCACTGTTTCACTATACTATAATCAAGGGGATGGTAAACGATATCGTTCGCTGGGTTGTAAGACGTGTACTTTCCCAATTGAGTCCCAGTCGCGAAATGTCAAAGAGATCATCGAAGAATTAAAAAGTGGCCAATTGGCCAATATTGCCGAACGATCCGGCCGGGCTCAGGACGCCGAGGACGGCGGGGGATTGGAAACGCTTCGGCGAGACGGTTATATGTAATTAAAAGCCCATTGTTATGCAAACTGATAAACAAATAGCCAGAGGTATGACGCCTGAAATCTTTCACAAAGAGCAGATGAATATTGTCATTGCAGGCCACGTGGATCACGGAAAAAGCACAATTATAGGACGTATGCTGGTCGATACAAATTCTCTTCCGGATGGAAAACTCGATCAAGTTAAGGAAACCTGTAAGCGGAATGCAAAACCCTTTGAATACGCCTTCCTGCTGGATGCTCTCAAAGAAGAACAGTCGCAGGGAATCACCATTGACTCAGCACGTGTCTTTTTCAAAACAAACCGCCGTGATTACATTATTATCGATGCACCAGGCCATATTGAGTTCCTCAAGAATATGGTTACAGGAGCTTCTCGTGCCGATGCAGCTTTGCTTGTAATTGATGCGGAAGAGGGAGTACAGGAAAATTCTCGAAGACATGGGTATATGATTTCCATGCTGGGAATCCGCCAGATGATGGTTCTAATCAATAAAATGGACTTGATCGGTTATCGGGAAGATGTGTTCCAGGCGATCATTGAAGAGTTCACATCTTTTCTAGAGCAGATTCATTTGCGAGCGGAATTTATCCCTGTCAGTGGGACAATGGGTGATAATATTGCCTCTGTCAGTAAACAGATGCCTTGGTACACAGGCAAGACGGTTCTTCAGGCCGTCGACTCCTTCACTAAGGAAGCCAGACTACTGGATAAACCTTTCCGGATGCCGGTGCAAGATGTCTATAAGTTCACGGAACATGGCGATAAACGCAGAATCATTGCGGGCACGGTTGAGTCGGGTCAGCTTTCTGTGGGGGATGAGATTGTGTTCTATCCTTCCGGAAAGAGTGGCATAGTCAAGACAATGGAGTCCTATAACGGCCCTCCGAAGAATACAATTATAGCGGGGCATGCCTCTGCGTTTACACTGGACAAGCAAATCTATATCTCACGAGGTGAATTGGCTGTTCGCGCAGGGCAAGTTCCTCCCAAGGTGTCTGGCCGGTTTCGAGTCAATCTGTTCTGGATGGGCCGAAAACCGATGGTATCCGGTACAACATATTTGATTAAGGTTGGCACTACCAGAGAAGAGGTGGAACTGGAAGAGGTGATCAGTGTAATAGATGCCTCAGATCTGGCCTCAACACAAAAAAAAGATCAGGTAGAACATCATGATGTGGCCGATTGTATCCTTCGGACAAGACGGGCCATCGCTTTTGATCCGATAGAGGATATCGCTCCAACCGGTCGTTTCGTCATTGTGGACGATTTTGAAATCCGCGGCGGCGGAATCATTCGGGAAGTCGTGCCGGATGAGCAAGTCTGGATTCGTGATTTTGTCATGCAGCGAAATTATCGCTGGGAAACCAGTGCCGTCTCCCGGGATGACCGAATTGAGAGATATAACCAGAAACCAACACTGCTCTTAGTGACGGGTCGCCGGAATGTTGGAAAAAAAAGCCTGGCTAGGGCGTTGGAAGCCAGACTCTTTGGGGAAGGCAAAATTGTGTACTTTATGGGAATAGGAAACATCCTATATGGTGTGGATGCCGACATCAAAAAACCCGGCAGCGATGAAAACCGTCCGGAACATCTGCGCCGACTGGCGGAAGTGGCCAATATCATGCTGGACGCGGGGGTTATTCTAGTGGTGACGGCTATCGCGTTAACCCAGAAAGATTTAGAGATGATCAGGGCCACTGTTGATACAGATTCTATATATGTAGTATGGTTAGGGCCCGATCCGACCGATATAACCCATGACGTGATTGTTTCGCAATTACACGATGTCCAGGAGGGGGTTCAGGGCATCAAACGACTGCTTCAGGACAAGGGTGTGATTTTCCGCCCTTAAATATGGTCCTATAAGTAAAGAAGGCAGTTTTTTAGGCGAAAATCTCAGGTCATGGGTTCTTTTTTGCGCAAACAGAGTGGATCGAAAAATGGAATTTGAATTTCGTTGCAAAACTGCAATTGGAGTATCATAGTATCAGAAGACCAACTTGCTATTCATTACAAAGCTCTATATTAATTAACAGGTGAAAGCAGTTATATCAAGCGACTAAGAGGGCAAACATTTGCAGAAGATGCTGAAAAAAATTGAACAAGCCTTTCAGCACGCTACAGAAGCAGTTATGCAGTACAAACCGGAGCAAATCGAAGTGCAACGGAAATCCGGTGGAGATCCTGTAACACAGGCGGATCGGGAATTAGATGAAATACTGCAACGCCACCTATGGTCAACGGAGGAAGGCTGGTTATCGGAGGAAACAACCGATGATCGGTCTCGTCTTGACAAACGGCGTGTTTGGATTGTTGACCCCCTGGATGGAACGCGTGAATTTGTAGAAGGGATAGATGAGTGGAGTATCTCTGTAGCGCTTGTGGAAAATGAGGTCCCCGTTGCTGCAGGGGTCTGTAATCCCTGGCGAGGGGAAATCTTTTTGGGATCACGTCAGATGGGTGTTCAACGGAATGGACGAGTTGTCAAGGCCAGCGATAAAACCAATTTAAACGATGCTCTGGTTTTAGCCAGTCGGACTGAATATCGACGTGGCCAATGGGAGAATTACACGACCGGGCTTTTCCATGTGGAGCCGATGGGATCGGTTGCTTACAAGTTAGCACGGGTCGCGGCAGGCCTGGCCGATGCAACGTTTACTCTGGAACCAAAGAATGAATGGGACGTTGCTGCGGGAGTGCTTCTGGTGGAAGCAGCAGGGGGTTCTGTGCAGGATACAAATGGTCGAAAACTGCGATTTAACCAGGCTGATACCCAATTACCGGGACTGATTGCTTCCGGTCCAGGGCTTTGGGCGGATCTTGTAGGCTATGTCCATTCGACCCGGAGACGAATTTCTAAATGAACGAAACATACCGACAATACGTATAACGAGACAAGAAGGTCGAAATTCTCTATAGGAGCATCGGATTCTGTGGTCTTTGCAGTACAAAACAAGGAGAATATTAAGGCCGTAATCCTGGTCGGCGCCAAAGATTTTGGACGATGTCCGGTAGCCTCGCGGATTCCCCGTGCCTTGTGGCCGATAGGCGGCGTTCCGGTTCTCCAGCGTTTACTGGACCACCTTTATCGACAGGGTATACAAAAAATAGCTCTTTGTTGCGAGGAAGAAACAGAAGAAATACAGACAGCATTAAACATCCCTTCCAACATGGAAGTTACTTTCATCGAAGATCAACTGCCTCGAGGAACAGCGGGTTGTCTTCGGGATGCTATGGATTCCTCTAAGGATGATATTGTGCTGGTTTTCCACGCTGCAATAGTTATTCCCCCGGACATATCAGATTTAATAGAGACCCATCTCCGAACGGATGCCGATTTGACTGTGTTTTTCAATCCTCCTTCTGACAGTCAGTCTGCGAGACGTGAACCGGCTCAGATTTATGCATGTAAAACATCGGTATTACCGTTTATTCCTGAAGAAGGGTACTGCGATCTCAAGGAGAATCTGGTCTCAAGACTGGTACGGGCAGGATTATCGATTCAGATGGAACCATTATCTCACCCCGTGGGCAATTTCCGGACCTGGGCCGACTATATGGAAGCGAGCAGAACCTTTCTGGCAACACTTCCGAAGAATAGAAGTGCAATGTCTGGGTATCTCTTGCATGATCAGGACGATGTATGGGCCGGGCCCCAAGTTGAAATTCATCCTTCGGCGAAGATTATTGGGCCAGTTTTAATGGAAGAGAAATGTCGGATTCAAGAGAATGCATTCGTCATGGGACCGAGCATTCTTGGAAAGCATGTTACTGTTGCTCCTGGGGCTTCGGTTGTGGAAAGTATTATTTGGGAGAATTCGACAATCGGACCAAATTCCCAGATTAAGCAATGTCTTGTGGAAGGAGATCAAAACCTGCCAGGGCACACGATGGCTCATCAACAGATTCTGCCCAGGGCGGCAGGTTTTTTTAAGAGCATTTCACGTATATTGGATGCATGGTTTTGTCGTTTGTGTCCGTCATTCTGGTGGCGGTATCATAAGGAACAAGCCTTGGAGAGTACAGAGACAAGTGCATGGCATTCCGGATCCTTTTTTTCCTCTGTTTCCCTGAGAATATTAGGGATTTTGCTTTTATGTCTTGCTTTTTTATGGACATTCTGGTCTCCCACGCTTACGGACCTTTGGCGGATGTGGTGGCAAAGCGATGAATACTCCAGTGGAATGCTCGTGCTCCCGATTGCTGTTTTTATACTTTGGACGAGGCGGCATGATTTGATCCGATGCCGTCTATATCCGGTGCTTGGCTGGGGTATCTTGTTTCTTTTCCTTGCCCAAGCATTTCGGTTTTTCGGATTGTTTTTAATGTTCGATTCCGCAGAACGTCTTGCGATGGTTGGAACGATCTATGCTCTGATTATTTTACTTTTCGGATGGCATATCTTTTGGAAGAATAAAGGATTGTTATTGTTCCTTTTATTTATGATCCCTTTGCCAAATCGAATCCAGACCAGAGCGGCTCAGCCTTTACAATCATGGGCGACAGTATCAGCGGTTTTTTCTCTTGAAACACTGGGTTATGATGTGAGACGTGACGGCAATGTAATCAATGTAGATGGCACCCAGGTTGCCGTTGCCGAAGCATGTAACGGTCTTCGTATGCTGACGGCTTTTTTTGTGATCAGCGGCCTTGTGGCATTGGTGGCTCATCGGACTTGGTGGGAAAAAGCCCTGATTATGATTTCCAGTGTGCCGATTGCTTTGCTTTGCAATACGGTGCGGCTTGTAGTGACCTCTATCGCATTTACGGTAATTAATGGACAGGAATGGGAGAATATATTTCATGATTTTGGCGGTTTGGCAATGATGCCGATTGCGCTGGCCATTATTGTTGGTGAATTGTGGCTCTTATCCAATCTGGTGGTAGTTGAATCGCAAACCGTCCCTTCTCAGGTAGTCTATCGACAACGAGAGATATGATGTATTTTTGTATATTGTCGGTTGACCTGGGCGAGGAAATATAAAAACGTATACAGTATTGAAAGAAACTATAAAGGGCGAGACAATGAACAACTTGGAACGATATGATGGGCAACCTATCCAAGGACAGGTAATTCAGTATGAGCAGACTTCTGAGCCGCCGGAAGAATCCACCATGGATATGCTTTGGCCTATTCTAAGGCGTTGGCCGATTATCCTGTTAATCTTTATTGTAATTGCGGGAATCGGTATGCCGGCTATCCTTTTTCTGATGCCTAAAAACTATGAAACCGAAGGTGCCATTCGTATTGCTCCGATCGTAGCCCCTATTATGTTTGAGATGCAGGATCGTCTTCCCAACTATGATGCCTATAAGAATACGCAGGCCGAATTGATTGCCAGCAGTAATGTTCTGAATCGAGCTGTGGATCAGATTGTTCAAATTGTTCCGGAGGCATTTTCGGACGCGTCCGGTCCTGTTTCCGCTTTGCGTAAAATGATAGCGGATGGGGATATAATATTAGATCCGGAACGCCGTACAGAACTGCTTAAAGTGAAAATGACCAGTCCGGAGCCGGCCAAAGCGGAACAGATTATCGATGCATTAATCAAGGCGTATATGGCTGTTGTCGTATTTGAGGAATCTACCGCGGCCGGGCAGAACCTTAAAATTTTGGAAGATCGCCAAAAGGTCTTGATGAGTGAAATTCAAAATTTGGAAGCGACGATTCGGGGATTACTGGACGAATATGGCACCGGCCAGCTTACACCTCGTCAGGAGATGATGCTTGAACAAGTTGCCAGTCTTCGGTCGCAACTGATTGCGGTAAGCATTCAGCGCATGTCGTTAGAAGCCCGTTTGGCGACGGAGAAGAACGCGCCGGAACAAGCCGTCAGTCAGACGGAAATGATGGAGCGTCGAAATGCGATCATCAATTCCGATCCATTGGTTCAGAATTATCAGGCCAACGTACAGCGATACGAACAATTGTTATTGGAAGCGGAAGAGACCTTAACTGAGACCAATCCTGAATTTCAGCGTCGTAAACAGACGCTTGATACGTTCAAAGCGAGATTGGAACAACGACGCCAGGAAGTGATTTCGGAATTCGATGAGAACTTCAGTTCGCAAGTAGCCTCCAATAGAAACCGTCGATTAATAGAAATTCAGAATGAACTGGAGCAGACCAAGCAGTATGAAAAGCGATTGAGTGAGGAAGTGGCGGCGATGGATACCGAAACTATCGGCATAGGCCGTAAGCAGGTGGAAATTGACAGCCAACAGGAGCAACTGGCGCGAAAAAAGGAAATGTATAATGAAGTAGCGAGGCGGATTGAGGAAATTAAGGTGGAAAGCCAGCGGCCCGCCCGTATAACAGTGGCCTATTCAGCCAGCAGCATCCCTGCGACCGGCAAACGTATAAAAATGGCGGCGGCTCTGGGGGCAGGAAGTCTTGGATTGGGTATTTTCTTTGCTTTCCTCCTGGCGAAATCGGATAAAAAACTCCACCGTCCGGAAGAAATTGTGAAGCGCGTCGGGGTCCGCATTATCGGGACAACCACCAGTCCCAAAGATGTGGATCAGCGATTGCTTGGACAACAATTAAATGATGATTACCAGACCATTCGTGCCAATCTGGGATTGTTTGACGGACAAGGGGAAACCAAGATTATCACCGTAACCAGTCCAAGTTCCGGAGACGGTAAAACGACCTGTTCGATTAACCTGGCGACAAGTTTTGCCCAAACAGGAGACAAGGTTTTATTGATTGACGGGGATCTTCGCAAACCTGATGTGGCTATGGTATTGAACCTGCCCGGTGGTGCTCGAGGATTACAGGATTATTTATTTGGAAAGGAGTTGAAACAGTCCATTGTCAAGGTGCCCTCGACGGGACTCTATGTTCTTGCGTCTGATGATCGGAATGCTTCTGACGCGCTGGACTTGATCCGTCGTCCCTTCACTACGGAACGGATAAAAGCGATCATCAAATATTTTGACCATGTGATTATTGATACTCCACCGGTTCTGGCGTTTGCGGATGCCCTGGTTTGGGCAAAGATGGCCGACGCCACGATCTTGACCAGTTTCGTCGGACATACCAGCCAACCCGACCTACGTGAAGCGATTGTTCGTCTCGAGCAGGTTGGAGTCAGGGTTTTGGGGACAGTGGTTAATAATGTCAAAGTCGGTCATAGTTACAGGCGTTACGGTTATGGTTATGGTTATGGGGAATATGGTCGGCAAAAACAGAAAAAACGTGATAAAAGATTATTGCTGGCATCTTCGGTTATTGAAAGTGAGGAAGAAGGATTGCAGCAGGAATGATTGAATGAAAATTACGATGGATCGTAACCCATGAATCTGGTGATATTCCACAATAAAGACTTTGCCGTCCAAACCGATGGAGTGGACCTACGAGAAGTTTTGTCCAATTCTTCACTGGCCGGCATGATTATGCAACAGCAGCGAGCCGCCTTAACGCCTTATCGTCGCACAATGGTCTTATTTCCTAAAACTATGGATGGCTGTTTGTCCAAGAGTCTTACTTTCTCTACGGAAGTTACCGTGCGGTTTGTTGATGAGGAGTTGACTCTTGACGGTGGAATGTTTGGCAATGTCTCGGATATGATTGTCTCAAATGGATGTTTTATCACCTGTCCAGACTGGCCAAAAGCAATGAATTGCATTCATGCCATTAATACCGATATGGTGGCAATGATTGTAAAACCATCATTGGTTGACTATCGAGAAACAGTACGAATCACTCCTGATCGTCAAATTGTCGGTTTTCACCGTACCTATGGCGATTCCATAGCGCCAATTCCATTTCCGGAGAATTGGCCTCACCACATATGGCTCAGCTCCAAGGCCGTGAACCATCTGCGTCGATGTGAACGCTTGCCCATACATTATAAGACATTTCTGGGTTTATGTCGATCCGGGGGGCTGTCCGCTTCCGCCATATGTATGGCCGGACACGTCGTTCATTTGTCTACGGAAAAGGGATTGTTACACGTCTTATCTTCGACAAACGAGGTTTTTGCAACAGGACACCATACGCGAATTTCGGAAAGAGCCAGAATCGTAGGGCCAGTCGGAATCGGAAACAATGTGAAACTGGAAGATCGATCTGTTGTAGTTGGCCCGGCTATGATAGGTGCTAAAGTTGTAGTTAAAAAAGACGCCGTGGTAAGCAATTCTATCATTGGTCCTGGCCTTACCATTGCTCCTAACAGGATAATTCGTCAAAGAGTGATTCTTTCGGAAAAAAGATATTTAGATATAGAGGATCAGAATCAGGTAGCAATTTATAAAGATGAAAACATTAACCAAAAAAATCAGAACATGTTTCGTTATTGGCCTTGGTATTCTTATGCCCGGATGGCGAAACGCATTTTTGATGTGATAGGATCAATGATTATTCTTACATTGTTTCTGCCTGTTTTTCCGATTATTGCAATGGTAATCAAACTTACTTCCCCGGGACCGATATTCTACCGCGCTAGACGTCAAGGTCTGCATGGACGGGAATTTGATTGCTTAAAATTTCGCTCTATGATGATACAGGCGGATGCCATGCAGGAGAAACTACGCGCAGTGAATCAGGTGGATGGGCCTCAATTCAAGATGGAAAACGATCCTCGCGTCAGTCCAATTGGAAAATTTTTACGAGACACATGTCTGGATGAAATTCCCCAGTTTTTAAATGTCCTTTTGGGGCAGATGAGCATTGTGGGACCTCGTCCTTCTCCGGAAGCAGAGAATTCTCAATGTCCTTTCTGGAGAGATGCAAGACTCTCCGTCCGACCGGGAATTACGGGATTGTGGCAGTTGTGCCGTACGAGAGATACTTCAAGAGATTTTCAGGAATGGGTTTTATACGACACTCAGTATGTTCGTCATCTTTCCATCAAGACGGATTTGTGGATTGCTTGGAAGACGGCTCAGAAGCTAGTCAATGGATTTATTGATCAATTATAAAAGTACCATAAAGGGAAAACCAAATATGTTACAATCGACAGGCAAGGTTAACTGGAAATTGTTACTGGTGTTGTTCATTGCAGTGATTGTCATGGTGATAACAATTTTCGGATTGCGCCGCTGGCATGTCGGAGGACGGGCGGAGCAGGCCTTAGCGACTGGAAAAGAAGCCTTCAATAACAAGCAATGGGATCTTGCGGCGGATCAATTGGGGCGTTATCTAACCTTAAAACCTGATGACGCCGAAATGTTAATGAAATATGCCGAAGCGCAATTGAATCGAATTCCTCCCCTTCCCGAGAATCTCATCCAGGCGAGAAATGCATATCGCCAAATCCTGCGTCTTGACGATAGTTATTCCATCGATTCGATCCGACGGGAAGCGACAATCGCTGTCGCGCAGATTTATATCCAGGCCGGCAGCATTTCGGATGCAGGGGAAGCCCAGTTGGTTTTAGAACGACAACTGCAACGAAGTCCGGAGAAGGAACTAAAACGACTACTGGCGGCAGCCCTGCAAAAACAGCGAAAATTCAATGAAGCGATTGCGATTTTAAAAAGTATTATCGCCGAAGACAAGACAGATATCATGGCTTACGCCATGCTGGGCCAATTGGCGGAAACACGGCCGGAATTATTTGGTGATCCGATTTCAAATGCCGACAAGGAAGGCCTTGTTCTGCAATTCCTTGATGAGGCGATACGAGAAAATCCCATAAATGTAAAAGGATTTATTGTTCGTTCGCAATATTTTTTGCGAAACGGCCACCGCGACAGGGCAATAGAAGATATCAACACCGCCAAAACGATGGATATGGAAAGTATCATGGACAAGCTGTCTTTGGCGGAAGTAATGATCAATGCGGCTTTGTTGGAGGATGCGCGACAGCAATTGCGTTTGGTGCAGCAGGATGAGCCGGAAAATCTTGTCATGTGGCGTTTGTGGGCTGTGCTGGTTAAACGGGTTGGGAATCGAGATGAGATGGAAGAGGTAGCCCAACAAATTCTCAGTTTAACAGGTAGGGGAAAAATCCTGTTATATTCTGTCGCGACAGAGCTTTTTGTACTCGTGGAGGATTTTGATTCGGCTCGCAAATGCATTGAAGATCTGCGCCGTGAGAAAATAGTCAAGGGACAAGTCGAGTTTTTAGAGGGATTACTGGCTGAAAAACAAAGTCGGAATCGGGAGGCAATTGAACATTGGCAAAGGGCTTTACAGGAAGGAATGAACACGGAAGAACTTCACCTTCGCCTGTCTGTGGCGTACAATTCCCTCCAAGATACACAATCGGCAATCGGACATCTTCGTGACATTCTGAGCCGGGGCGAATCTGTTCGCGCTTCTCTTTTATTGAGTGAATTATTAATGGAGATCGGTCAATTTGGTGAAGCCATGCAGCAAGCTCAGGCAATCTTACAGAGACATCCTGATGATCAGAGAGCCCTTTTAATCCTGACGCAGGCGAGACTCTTTGTTGCCGGTATGGATTCTTCCCCTTCAAAGGCGGACTGGGATAAGCTACTGTCCGGAATCGATTTTCTTGAGAAGGAAGGTTCGGACTCTGTGACATGCAGACTTTTACGCATTCGAGCATTCCTGCAACGATACAAAGTGATGGGCAACCAAAAAGACCTGGATGAGGCCGGCCTTCTTGCACGGGAATTGGAGACGGCTTTTTCCAATGATGTACGCGCTGGTTTGGCGCCGGTGGAAGTGTTGATGGCGGCCGACCGATTTGACGAGGCTCGTCAACAACTGGAGATTTTAGTTTCTCGATATAACGACAGCTTTGCTCCAATACAATATCTGGTTTCAGTGTACGAACAATTAAATGAGTTACATAAGTCCCCGCGAGTGATTGAAGAGTGTCTTTCAAAAATGGAAAGTGACTCCGACCGTCGCCAATTGGCTTTGTTGTTGGCACAGGTCTATAAAGAGCTTGATCTTCCTGACAAGGCCTTCAGCATTCTAGACAAACAGATCCAGGAATGGCCCCAAGATATTGCCATATTGCGAAAAGCCATTGAAAGCGCACGGAGTGCGGGATATAAAGACAAACTACAGCCATTTATCGACCAAATCAAGGCCATAGAAGGAGACAAAGGATGGCAATGGCGATATGAACAGGCACGGTTGTGGTTTGATAGTGAACAATTTGTCCAACGTTATCCTGAAATTGTTGACTTGCTGAAGGCCAACTTATTAACGAATCCGGCCGACCAGCTCAGTCGAACCCTATTGGCGGCCAGCCAAGCTAAAAAGGGTGACTATCACTTGGCTGTGGCGCACTATCAGGATGCCCTGACGCGCGATCCTGACAATGTGACATTACTCATTTCGACCGTTTCCGCACTGTATCGAGCGGGAGAAATAGAAAAAGCCGATGCCTTATTGGAGAATGCCGCCCGGCGGAAATTATATGATCCTGAGTTGCGACTTTCGGAAATGCAAATACAGGGCTTGTTAATGAAGGAACAATTACCGGCTGCCGGTCAGCTTCTTGAAGACATGCTTAGCAAGATGCCTGAAAATGATCAAGCCCGACTGGTGTTAGCCCGGATTCGAATTCAACAAAAACAGTATGATTTGGCAATGGCACTGCTGGATGATCTGGCTCAGAGAAAGCCAGATTCCGCCGAAGTAGTAGCCGCGCGTGTTGCCCTTTATCTGGATCGAACCGATACAGAGCAGGCATTAAGAGAATGCAATGAGTTTATCGAACGTGTTGGCACTTCAGAGGCATATATGCTTCGGGCCAGAGCTTATCTTCGATTAGATCGAATTGATGATGCAACCCGAGACATGCAGCAGGTTCGAGACATGGAGACAGATCCGATTAAGTCGGTTTTGATTGAAACAGGATTTTATATTCTTGCCGGCCAAATCGATCATGCCATAAAAATCATAAAACCGGCGATGGTCAAGTATCCTGAGGACCAAAGGATTATACGACAGGCCGCTGTTCTTTTGGCGGCCTCTCCGAATAAAAACGAACGAGAAGAAGCCTATGATGTTCTAAAAAAGGCGATCCAACTGATCGGCGAAGATCTTCAGCTTCTGTTGTTACGGGCGCAATATCTGTTGGCTCAAAAGGATCCCCAGGCAACGCAACAGGCCCTGGATGACTTGGCTGAATTGAGCAAGAAATATCCAAAAATAGAGCAGGTATGGACCCTGCAGGCGGAAATATACCTGGCCGAAGGGAAAAGGATAAAGGCTTTAGAAACCATACATCTTGGGCTTAGATATCTTCCGAAAAGCGTTGAGTTGACACGGTTAAAAGCTCGATGCGAGGCCCTTACCTCGTCCCCCGAAATGGCAGTACTCACGCTGGAAAGACTGGCAGAGCAAAATCCGGATCGATTGGATGTGGGTGTTAATTTAGCTGAGATGTATGTAAAAACCGGGCAGACCATTAAGGCCATTCGGTTGCTCCGGAACATGGGAAGTCAGATCGGGAATTCTGAGAAATCGAATGAGAGAAACAGAATTGATCTTGCTTTGGCGGTCACCTTGCAATCGAGCGGGAATTGGCAGGAGGCCGTGGGGCTTTACCGAAAAGTGTTGACAGAACAGCCGGAAAACATAGTAGCAATAAATAACCTGGCATGGATTCTTTGCGAACAGGAAAATAAGTACTCTGAAGCATTACAAATGGCGCAGAAGGGATTAACACTGTCACCGGATTATACCGACCTATTAGACACCAGAGGAGTAATTTACTATCGCCTCCGGCAATATCCCCAATCGGCCAAGGATTTAAAACGATGTATTCTTGCCTATTCAGAGCAAGCTTCTGCATTGACCGGTTCCTATTTTCATTTGGCAAGAACAGAATCTAAACTCGGAGACATCAATTCTGCACGAGAAAACCTGGCAAAAGCACTGGAATTAAACAAGACTCGTGGAGGCCTATCAGCGAATGAAGTAAACGAGGCTTCAGAATTACAGGAGGAGCTAGGGATCCGTTAAGCCGTCGAAGGAAAGCCTATAGATTTACTAGAGATATTTATGAACTCGTCAAATATACTGGCTTGAAGGCCATTGCATTATTAGTTAGAAGTACTTATACATGGAAAGGGGATTTTGCGTTTTTCGTATATTAGGGCAGGGAAGCTTCTTCGTTATAGCATATCAAGTTTTAGATCCAATCTGTCGGATCACCAACGCTATAGGTACTTTTTTTTACTGATATAGGTAAAAATCCCTATAGAACCCAGGCTGGTTTCATCCTATAATAGTTACGTTTTCTGAAAAGGAGAATGACTGTATCTCTGTATCAGTAGTAGGGACTGTAATTAGAGGGGAATACTCGATTATTGTGATGTAAATTAAGCCCGGAGTGGAGAAAACGTGTTTTCCGGGAGGGAGAAATCAATTTCGTTCTATTCGTGTCTGGGGAGTTATACCGACTTGAGAATAGTTTGCTAACACTTCCCTTCATGATGTTCCCGCGTTTTTTCCACATACGGCAAATAGGTTTATCTTTTTTCAAGTCCGAGGTTGATTGAGTTTCTTTTTTGATGTATTGGATAAAGAAAGAAATCTTAATTTCCTACAAGATTAAGACAAATTGGAAACAGGTAATTTCAAGGGCCCAATGGGCGGAAAGGAGTATAAAGGGAGAAAACAGAATCCGTGAATTTCTTACTTAAGAACTATTTTCGGGGGTGTGCCATAAAGGAAGTGGCATTAGTGTAAGGGAAGAGAAAATGATTACTAAGAGATTATTCTTGTTGGGATGCTTGCTGGGGTTGTCGTCCATGGTTACAGCGGGTATCATTGGTTTTGAAGGTTTGAGCGGCTCGGTCGGTTCGTATGAGGGCTTCTATTGGTCCAGCGCCGGCGCCGTGGACAACAGCCCTTGGACGAGCGATGATGCGTTAGGAGACACCGCTCTTGTCACCCGTGCCGCCAATGCGTCAGGATCGTTCCTGTTCAATGGGGCTTACCTGGCCAGTGCGAGTTCAAGCCCTGTTGAGGTGGAAGTACGAGGTTATCAACTGGTCGGTGGCGTTTATAGCCGCGTTGGCACCTCGACGGTGGATCTGACCGGGGATCTGGCCTGGTTCGGATTTGAGGATTGGGGTACGAATGTCAATCTGATCCAGTTCCGTATCGATGGCGCATTGGGAGCCGTTGTTGTCGACAACTTCACGATCAATGAGCCTCTGGATGCACCGGAACCCATTTCAAACCCGGCTCCGGGAGCGCTGGTTCTGGCTTCCATTGGAACGGGTGTGGTCGGGTGGCTGAGACGCCGCAG
>JAFGPC010000026.1 GCA_016926155.1 Sedimentisphaerales bacterium | reverse complement strand
GGCAGGATCTTGTGCAGGAAGACGACCGAGCCCTGCCATTCGCGGACGGCGACGTTGCAGTTCTTGACGTTGACCAGCATCTGTCCCAGCTCGGTCAATTGATGGTAATGCGTGGCGAACAGGGTGCGGCACCGGACATGGTTGGCGATGTGCTCGGTGATCGCCCAGGCCAGGCTCAGCCCGTCATAGGTGCTGGTCCCGCGGCCGACCTCGTCCAAGACCACCAGCGAGCGGTTGGTGGCGTTGTTGACGATGTTGGCCGTCTCGGTCATCTCGACCATGAACGTGGATTGCCCGCGGAGCAGCTCGTCCGAAGCGCCCACGCGGGTGAAGATCCGATCGATAAGACCGATGGTCGCCTCTTCGACGGGGATAAACGAGCCGGTCTGCGCCATCAATGCCAGCAGGGCGACCTGGCGGATGTACGTGCTTTTGCCCGCCATGTTCGGGCCGGTGATGATGATCAGGTCGCCGCTGTCATCGCCCAGCGCTACATCATTGGGTACGAATTCATTGCCCATGGCCTCGGCAAGCACGGGGTGACGCCCCTCCCGGATGATCAACTCTTTGCCGTCGGTTACGGCAGGACGTTTGTAGCCGCGCTGTCGGGCAAGGCAGCCGAAACAAACAAGGCAGTCAATCGTCGCGATGGCCTGCGCCAGTGATTGCAGTCGCGGGATGTACCTGGCCGCCTCGACGCGAACCTCTTCGAAGAGCTTCTGCTCCAGGGCCAGGGCCTTGTCCTGTGCGCCAAGCACCTCGGTCTCGTAGTCCTTTAATTCCTCGGTGATGTACCGCTCGGCATTCTTGATCGTTTGCTTGCGAACGTAATGCGCGGGGACCTCGTCGGCCAGGGCCCGCGAGATTTCGATGTAAAATCCGAACACCTTGTTGTATCCGATCTTCAGATTGGAGATGCCGGTCCGCTCGATTTCCTTTTGCTGGTACTCGGCCAGCCAGCTTCGCCCATCCTTGCCGATGCCGCGAAGCCGGTCCAGCTCGGCGTGAAAACCCGACCGGATCACGCCGCCGTCACGCAGGTGACTGGGGCACTCCGGATCGATCGCACTTTCCAGCAGCTCGGCCAGCTCATCAATGCTGTCGCATTGTTGAGACAACTCGGACAACAGGCTCGCCTTGCATGGGGCGAGCAACTCTCGCAGGGCGGGTATCTGTTTCAAAGTGAGCCCGAGAGAAACCAGGTCCTTGGGCCCCGCGCGGAAGGTGCTGATTCGTGCCACGATCCGTTCCAGGTCGGCAATTCCTTTTAATGTTTCACGTACATGATTGCACACCGAGTCGTCCTGCATGAATTCATCGACAGCTTCCTGACGCAGCCGGATCGCCTCCACATCGCACAGGGGCATACACAACCATGCTCGCAGCATCCGCGCACCCATACCGGTCAGAGTCTCATCCAGACAATCCAGCAGCGTTCCCTTTGCACTCTCGGTGCGAAGAGTCCGCAGCACTTCCAGAGACCGCAGCGAGGTCTGGTCGATCTGAAGGAACTCGGTCCGGCTGACCTTACGAATCGAGCGGATATGGTTCAAGGCGGTTTTCTGTGTCTCGTTGAGATACTCCAGAATCGCTCCCGCTGCACAGACACCCTGATCGTTGTCGGCAATCCCGAATCCTTCCAGCGTCACCGTTCCGAAGTGCCGCAGCAGTTTGCTTCGCGTCGTATGCGGATCGAAATACCAGCCGGGCCGTTCGGTAATGAGAGCCCCGGTCAGCGAGCCGATCTGCTCGGCAAGCTTTCGGGATTCGGCAGCGAACAGCTCATTGCCTGTCTCGGGCAGCAGGACTTCCCTGGGTCCGAGCCGCAGCAGCTCATCCACGATCTGGTTAGCAGAAACCTCCTGCAGGAAGAAATGTCCCGTACTGATATCGACCCAGGCAATCGCGCTTCGCTTGGGACCGACACTAACGGACGCGAGAAAGTTATCCTCCCTGGCATCAAGCAGCATATCGTCAGTAAGCGTACCGGGCGTAACAACCCGCACGACATCCCGCTTGACGACGCCCTTGGCCTGCTTCGGATCCTCCACCTGTTCACAGACAGCAACTTTATAGCCGGCCTGAAGCATCTTTTTGAGATAATTATCGACCGCATGATAGGGCACCCCCGCCAGCGGGATCGGATTGGTCCCTTTACTTCGGCTGGTCAGGGCCAGACCCAGCACACGCGAGCAGATCCGCGCATCTTCGTAAAACGTCTCGTAGAAATCGCCCATCCGAAAAAACAGCACCGCATCCGGGTATTTTTCCTTGAAGCGATGAAACTGCCTCATCGCGGGCGTCACTTTTTCATCCTGTCCGGCCACGGCTCAATCCCTGGAAACACCGTTTTCCCTGAACGTCGGATTGGAACACTCGAAATCGTCCAAAGGATCACTAGGGAGTGATTATACGGAAAACCGTATCAGTAACAACAATTCGGCCTGTGGTTTTGGATACAGGGGAAAAACCCAGCACATAAAAGTCGTATTATCGCCGGGAAATCCTGTTATCACGGGCTTTGAATTTTTATTAAAAAATTTACCATATATGTAGAACCGAATTTTAGAAATCACGTACTGTTGGCAAACCGCTTCGATGGAAGCACGATTTGTAAAACCGAGCAAAGGAGAAAAAAAATGAAAACGAGACTTGCACTTGTAAGCGTATTGATCATGGTTGTTGGAATATCTGCCGCATCTGTGTCGGCTCGGATACTTGGTTCAGAAAAGCAAGCTGTACTTACCACGGCCGACTTTCAGGGACAGGACTACGCTGCTCAGGAGTTAGCCTGCGGCAAAGAAAAATGCGGAGCCCAGAAAGAGACCGACAACGGCCAGTGCGACAAGCAGAAGTCCGCCTGTGGAAAAGAAAAGAAGGAATGTACCAAATCGGCCGATAAGAAATGTGATGGTGACAAAAAAGGCTGTGACGCCGGCGGAAAACAAGCCTAAGCGAGCTTAAAGATTATTACTGTGTACCGTTAGGAAGACAATCCCGACACGATAAATGGGATTGTCTTCTTTTTTGTTGCTTCCGATAGAAAGATACCCGGTTCAATGAAGTCTGTTGTAAAATCCGGACCACTCAATCCCCTTAATTGGACAAGGCGCCCGGCAGGCGTTCGACGAATTCCCGTATCTGATCCCTGACCTTTCGATAGCAATCCAGGGCCTCGGCATCGGTTTTAGCATTAGCGGCGAGTTTGGGGGGATCCTCGAAACCAACGTGAATCGCTTTAGTCCGGCCGGAGAAAACCGGACAATGTTCATTGGCGTGATCACAAACCGTTATGACCGCATCAAATTCGACATCCTTGAATTCATCGACGTGTTTGGACCGATGCCCGCTGATGTCTACTCCGACTTCGGCCATGACTTTGACAGCGTTTCGGTTTAATCCATGCGTTTCGATGCCGGCGCTGAAAGCCTCGATCATGTCACTCTTGATATGTTTACACCAGCCTTCGGCCATCTGGCTGCGGCAGGAATTGCCCGTACACAAAAAAAGGATCTTCATCCTCTCTTTTTCATTCATTGTCTCGCTCCGGAAGTCGTTCTCGTTCCACCCCAAAAGCGTATACTGCATACACTTTATCAATGCTTTTTTCAAGGGAGAATTTCATAAGAATTCATTTACCTTCCCATTGATAAGATTCTAAGGTAAGATTTAAAGAAAGGATGCTCATTTTTTGCGTCTGTTTACAGAGTAACGTTCCGAATTTCAAACAGAGATATCGATTTAAAAGCCAAGACAGGAAGAATTCTGAGGAGATAGATGGCGTATTTTCGCTCTGCGGTCGCATTGGGGATCGCGATGGCATTCCCGTTGGCGGTGGGTATCGGCAGTTCCTTTGCCATGCGGGGATCCATCGAAGGATGGTATTCTCAGCTCAATCGCCCTCCTCTGACTCCTCCGGATTGGCTTTTCGGGCCTGTATGGACGATATTGTATCTCCTGATGGGGATTGCCTCTTTTCTTGTCTGGAGGAAGAGAAAGGGGACACAACAACGACAAGTTCGGCTTGCCCTGTTTTTCTATGCTCTCCAACTATTGCTGAACGGTCTGTGGACACCTCTGTTTTTCGGGATACACAAGGTCGGGATCGCTCTAACAGAAATCTCACTTTTATGGCTGGTGCTATTGATTACAATAAAGCAGTTTAAAGATGTTTCGCTCCGGGCGGCGTTGCTTCTGTGGCCGTACCTGTTTTGGATCAGCTTTGCGGTGTATCTGAACGCAGGATTCTGGTGGCTGAATCGTTGAGGGAGATCCGATTGTGAAGATTGCAGTGAGCGGATCGAGCGGATTGATCGGCTCGGCAATTGTCGAGAGTTTGCATGAGCGGGGCGATAAGGTGCTTCGGTTGGTCCGCCGCCATCATCCGATGGGTCCCAATGAAGTGATCTATCAGCCCGACTGGAATCCGCAAACCTTTCAGGATCATGCGAAGGAACTGTCAAAGTTAAGCGGCCTGGATGGGATTATTCATTTGGCAGGGGAGTCAATTGTCGGCCGCTGGACCCAGGAAAAGAAAAAGCGAATCTATGATAGCCGAATCAACAGTACGCGACTTCTAAGCCGGATTCTCACGGATCCGAAAATCATCGCCAAACCACCCCGCGTTTTTCTCTGTGCTTCGGCCGTCGGATACTATGGAGATCGAGGAGAGGAAATCCTTACGGAAAAATCCACTGTGGGTGAAGGTTTCCTTGCCGGGCTGGGTAAGGATTGGGAGGCGGCCGCCAAGCCCCTGACAGAGGCGGGAATTCGTGTTGTTCATCTGCGATTCGGCGTGATCCTGAATCCGCATGGGGGAGCCTTAAGAAAGATGCTCCCTGTATTTCGTCTCGGCCTTGGAGGCAAGCTTGGTCCCGGAACCCAGTACATGTCATGGATTACGCTGGAGGATGCTGTACGGGCCCTCCTCTTTGCGCTCGATCAGTCTTCGATCATCGGACCTGTCAATGTTACCTCGCCCAATCCCGTAACTAACAGTGAATTTACCAAAACACTCGCGTCAGTATTGCACCGCCCGGCATGGTTTTCAGTGCCAACGCCACTTGTTCGATTGAAGTTCGGAGAACTTGCTGAAGAAATTGTACTGGCCTCTACCCGAGCCGTACCCGAAACGCTTCAACAGGCCGGATTTTCCTTCCATGATGCAGACCTGAATCAGGCGCTGTCGTTCCTGTTGACTAGGCCTGTGTAAATTTACCATTCGGACCTAAATGCAAATCCCGGATTGAGAAATTTTCCTAGTGGACGGAATGTTCTTGTGATACAATCTCTTTTTGTCTGAATTCCCGTTATTATTCCCGATGAGGAAAAAAAGTATGACATATTCTACCCTATTGCGAATCCTTCTTGTCCCGTGTTGTTCGTTGCTTTTTCCGACAACGGTCATCTGCGCCAACGACTCCGTTAAGAATCAAATAGAAGCACATTTCCCTTTTTCTTTTCGGTATGGGGGACAGTCCTTTGAGGGTATACGATCCGCCTGGATCATTACCCGGGAACAGAACACGCTTCCCGACAATCGTTTGCAACGGATTGTTACGTATAACGACCCTCATACCCCTCTGTCGGTAACGGCGGAAGGAATTGATTATCCCCGTTCTTCCGCAAAGGAATGGCTGGTCCGGTTTGAAAACCGCGGCAGCGAAGCCACTGAAATCATCGATGAGATTCGCAGTCTGCATATCCGTCTGCCCGGTTCCGTCCAAGATTCTTTCCTTTTGCACTTTGCCCTGGGCGACCACAACAGCGCCGAAAGTTTTGCGCCGCAAAGCAAAACCCTGTCGGCGGGGGAAAAAGCCGTCTTCAGCCCGCGGGCCGGCCGGTCTTCCGATCCCTACCTGCCTTTCTTCAATCTGCAGGGAAAAGAGGGCGGCCTGATCATCGCCATCGGCT
>JAFGPC010000025.1 GCA_016926155.1 Sedimentisphaerales bacterium | reverse complement strand
TGATTTTGCCCTTTCATCGAATTCGATGGCATTTTATGCCGGAATCGGGGATTTAGAAAGGGATTTCGGGCATGCCTATAATGCAGAGAAAAATTACAGTTATGGGAAACACCTTCGAATCGGTTATTGAAGGGGCATTCACATAAGGATTTCAGAATTCGTGCAATCATAGGCCAACAGCGCAAAGGGGAAAAGACAAGCCAACAACCTGAAAACGGGACTCAGATGCATACAAGGTAAGGTCTGGCCGAGGTATGGGGATTCTCCAGGAACTTGGGAACACCTCCCAGTCTCCTCCTGCATAAGACGGGTATGGTTCACCTGACAGCAAAGGACCGGGCCTTGGTCGGTACGGATGCACCGGCCTAAGGAGCGAAGAAGCGTCCGGCGGAAGAGGTAGCAGGCGGTCGAGGGCAACCAGAGATTGCCTGCGAGGGGCTGGCAGGAGACGTATGAACCCATAGTACCGATGAAGGTGGGGAATGCCGGGGAAGATCCGGGAGACCCACTGGAGGGAAGGGGGGAACAAACGAATGCATTGGGTGGAGGAAACATGACGATACCCAGAAATCGAGGAAGCATGTTAACGAGACACACCCGAATAGCCGAACTGGCCCAGAAGGACAAGGGACGGAAGTTTTTCTCGATCGCTCATCTTCTGACGCAGGACGTGTTGTACGAGGCATTCGAAAGTTTGCGGAAGGACGCCAGCGTGGGAGTGGACGGCGTCACCTATGCGGGATACGAGGTGGATGCATGGGAAAATATCCGGAAGCTCCATGATCGGGTGAAGAAGGGGCAGTATCGAGCACAGCCGCTGCGCAGAGTCTACATTCCGAAGGAGGACGGACGGCAGAGGCCGATTTCGATTCCTTCTCTGGAAGATAAGATTGTGCAAAGGGCGACGGTCGAATTGCTCAACGCGATCTACGAGCAGGATTTTCTTGAGTGTTCCCACGGATTCCGCCCGGGGCGCAGTGCGCAAAACGCGCTGGACGAGGTTGGACGCATCATCTGTATGCGATCGATCTCGACAGTTCTGGAAGCCGACATTACCGGATACTTTGACGCGATTGTCAGGGAAAAGCTCATGGAGATGATTGAGAAAAGGGTAAGCGATGGAAGCATCCTGCGACTGATAGGGAAGTGGATAAATATTGGTGTAATCGAAGACGGCAGGCTTCTCGTCAAAGAGACGGGGACGGCTCAGGGGCAGGTAATTAGCCCGCTGCTGGCCAATATATACCTTCATTATGTGCTCGATGAGTGGTTTGAGAATGTGGTGAAGCCCCGGCTGAAGGGGGAGGCCTACGCAATTCGTTTCGCTGATGATTTCATTCTCTGCTTTCAGTATCAGGAGGATGCAGAGAGGGTGCTGGATGTGCTGACCAAGAGATTCGCGAAGTACGGTTTAACGCTGCATCCTGAAAAGACTCGACTGATGGCGTTCGGGCGGCAAGCCCTGGCAAATTCGGAAGAGCAGGGTGGGCGGAAGCCGGCGACTTTTGATTTTCTTGGGTTCACGCATATTTGTAAACGAAGCCGGAAAGGGAAATTCACGGTTCATGTACGTACGATGCGGAAGCGACTCAGGCGCAGTCTCACGAAGGTGACGGCCTGGTGCCAAGCGCATCGGCATGATCCTGTAAAGGAGCAGCAACAAGCGCTCAACAGGAAATTGCAGGGCCATTACCAATATTACGGGCGACCCACGAACTACCGGAGTCTCTGGGAGTTCTATAGATCGATCCGCCGTATATGGAAGAAATGGCTTAATCGGCGGACCCGCGGATATTATCTGAACTGGGATGAGTTTGGGCGCCTTCTTGATCGTTATCCATTGCTCCGCCCGCGTATCACCCGTTCCTGGTCTTAGGAACCAGTGCCGGTGAGTTCTGTTTGAGGAACCGAGTGCGGTAATTCTGCACGCTCGGATCTGTGAGGGGGGAGGTCACTGTAGGTTACGGCGACCCTATTCGGGCACGCAGCCGGAAACGGCCGATACAGACAAGGCGATACCTACGGACTGATCGTGGCTTCCCCTACTCGGCGTCAAATGGAAGGATAGGCATGTGATACGTTCAAATGAAATCACAGCAAATCAATATCCTTCCCGGGGATCCCAATAACTAATCAACGGCACAATTGCATTTTTCTTCTTTATGTCTTAATTTATCTCTCAAAAACACAGAATTCTTGCTACTCCATGATCTCAGGAGAAACGGCTCATGAAAAAGTATTGTGCTGTGATGATAATTTTGTGTGTCTTCACGACGCTGGCTTTTGCCCAGAGCAAACATCCACTCACATTTAACGATGTAGTTGCTATGCATAGCCTCGGCGATCCCCAAATTTCGCCGGATGGTAAATGGATCGCATACACTGTGACTGTCGTGGACAAAGCAGCGAACCTTTCGAATAGCGACATCTGGATGGTATCAATTGATGGCAAGACCAGTCGACAGCTCACCAATTCGCCCAAAGGTGATTCGCAGCCGCGTTGGCGGCCCGATGGCAAGGTAGTGGCTTTTATCTCCAGCCGTGATGGTGTGCCACAAATCTATATCCTGCCAATGGATGGAGGCGAGGCAACCAAGCTCACCAATATATCCACAGGAGCCCGCAGCCCGGTTTGGTCGAACGATGGCAAATGGCTCTTGTTCACTTCATCGGTGTACCCCGAATGCCCAGACGATACCTGCAACCAAAAACGCGCTGAGGAATGGGATGCTGCTAAGGTTAAAGTGCGGGTCTACGACCACCTGCTTTATCGTCATTGGAATACCTGGTCTGATGGCACTCGCAGCCATGTATTTGTGGTAAACGCCAGAGACGGTGGTTTTCGCGACCTGACGCCGGGCGATGATGACGCCCCGCCAGCTGCCCTCGGAGGCTTTCCGGATTATGCATTTTCACCGGATGGCAAGGAAGTCTGTTATGTTAAAAACACCGATCCTGTGGTCGCTCTGAGCACCAATAACGATCTGTTCGTCGTGCCGGTGGGTGGCGGTGAAGCCAAACGCATAACGACCAACAAAGGTAACGACAACAATCCGGTATACTCGCCAGATGGCAAATACATTGCCTATCTGCAGATGCCGCGCGCCGGTTTCGAATCTGACCGCCAAGAACTGATGCTGTATGATCGTGCCAGCGGCACGCAGCGCAGTTTGACTGTAAATTTGGACCGTTCAGTCGGCAACATAGTATGGGCGCCGACGAGCGATCGGTTGTATTTTCTCTGTGGCGATGAGGCCTACCAAAGCATCTACATGGTTTCGATCAAAGGCGGCGATGTCGAGCAATTGACCAGCAAGACTTCCAATACCGGAATTCAAATTTCTTCGGATGGCAGTACCCTGGCATTCCTGCGGCAGGCAAGCCACATGCCGAGTGAAATCTGGACCATGGGTGTCAATGGCAAGAACCCGCACCAACTCACATTTACCAACCGCGAGCAGCTGGCACAAATCGACATGAATCCACTTGAAGAGTTCTGGTTCACCGGCGCCGACGGCGACAAGGTGCAAGGATTGATCATTAAACCACCACAGTTCGATCCAAAAAAGAAATACCCAATGATCTACTGCGTACACGGTGGGCCACAACTTGCCTGGAATGATACTTTTTCTGGTTGGAACTCGCAGCTTTTCGCCGCACGAGGTTATGTTGTCGTGATGGTCAACTTCCATGGCTCTACCGGCTACGGTCAGAAATTTACCGACTCGATCACCGGAGATTGGGGCGGTCGGCCTTTCGAAGATTTGATGAAAGGGGTAGATTATGTATTGGCCAATTATCCATTTATAGATGGCAACCGCATGGCCGCTACAGGTCATAGTTACGGTGGCTACATGATGTACTGGTTTATGGGCCACACCGATCGCTTCAAGTGTATTGTTGCCCTTGCTGGTATTTTCAATGCTGAAAGTTTTTTCGGTAGCACCGAAGAGCTCTGGTTTCCCGAATGGGAATTCGGCGATGCCTATTGGCAGAAAATCAACAACTACAACAAATGGTCACCACATCGCTTTGTGAAGAATTGGAAAACGCCGCTGCTGGTGATCCATGGCCAGAATGATTATCGGGTAGATCTTTCCGAAGGATTGCAGGCGTTTACAGCGGCACAACTCCAAGGGATTCCCTCTAAGTTTTTCTATTTCCCAGACGAGGGCCATTCAGCAATGAAACCGCTTAATATAGAATTTTCGTACAAAACCATATTTGATTGGATTGAAGAGTGGACAAAATGAATAAGCGGAGTTTTTTTAATTTGGGTGGCCATGTAAGGAATAACGATCATGTCTAACACGAACAAAGAGGGCTCATGGTTGGCGGGATTTATCCCTGAATCATGGGCCTGAGTTAGGAAATCAGCGAAATCGTGTTTTTCAGCCGATTTTGTAAGCCCCCGATAATATTGAACATTTTCTAGGTCCTGGATTGTGGCCAAATCGGAAAAGTGCCCCTGGTGTCCCTGATACGCATATGGGAAGCCGGACAAGACCGCTTCAATTTAGACCAACGGCATTATGTGAGTTGCAGTTCCATGCGGTTTTTACGGTCGATCAGTCACTCGAATCTCCTCCGGAAATATTTTCCGGTTTTCCGTTTTCGTCCGTTCCGTTCACCCCCTAAGGGGGGGTGAAACGGACGGAATTTTCCGCGGACAGTTGTCCTCCGATAAACCATTCCGTTCATTGGATTTTCCGCGTCCGTCCGGTTTCCGCGGAAAAAACGGACGCGGAAACTGGCCGGAAATTTCAAAATGCCGCCAAATCATTCTCCCTCCGAGATATAGTAGAGATTTCCATCCTTTTTGATCTGTCCGCTCCGTACGAGGGTGTTCAGCTTTCCGTACAGCGCGGTCCGTTTTATTCCGACCATGTACTCGATCGCCCTGGCCTTGTATCGGGCCATGCGGTCCCTGCTTAACACAGCGAGAATCCTGTCCAGTGACTCGTCCGCCTGACCGGATGGTATATCCGTCCACGGTTCCGCAGTCCACAAAATGGAATTCCCGCCTCCCATCCTGAACAGCTCCATCGGCTCCGGAGTCTCGGCATGCCGGAGGTCGAAGACCACTTTGTACCGCCTGGTGTCGTCGAAGCATATCACCTTCTTATATATGGAGACGATGCTGTCGGCTTCCCCGAACAGCGCTCCCGAACCGGCCATGTCTTCACCTCCTTCGTACTCGACTTGGCTCCGGGCCGTTTTCCTATGGTGATGCACGATCATTACGCCGCATGGCACCGCCCTCCCTATGGCGCGAAAGACCTCGAACAAGTGCGCCACGTGATCG
>JAFGPC010000024.1 GCA_016926155.1 Sedimentisphaerales bacterium | reverse complement strand
TGTCGGGTTTTTCCTGGACGGCGAAGGTCTCAGCACGGGCAATCACGGATTTACATAAGTCACGTACAGCAGTTATTTCGTTCATGATACTCTGGTGAATTTGTGTCCGTTCAGGCAGAGCAATCGTAATGAATTCCTTTTCAGTCATACCCAACAGGGCATCCTTGGCAAATAGTTTTACTGTGCTCCAGTCTGTTTTCACAAACAGAGCGACGGCCTCGTCCTCTTTTCCCTGCTGCCAGAGGGCCAGGGCTTCGGTCATGATCGGGGCATCAGTTTTTTCTTTATCGACTGAGGGGGTAGTTTTAGCGCCGGCAGCGGCATTCTCAGCAGACGGAGACGAAGATGTGTCCGGCTGGGAGGGTTCAGTGTTTTTTTTACAGCCTGATAGAAGGACCATGAATATTACGGTAGCCAGTGTGATTGTTCGTTTGACGATTTGGTGGTTCTTCATTGTCAAAGCGCCTTACCATTTGTGATTTTCTGTTTCATTACCAGAATAGATGTGTGGAAACAAACAATGTGACAAAATATTTGTAAAGACATGTAAAGTAAACTTGACAATATGTAATTTATGGATTACACTATGTATAGTGAGATGTACATCGGAAATCGAAACCACTTGGGCTTTTGCCCATTTTGGTATTGGCGGATATGCCGAATTTGTCTGAATGATTTAAGGAGGTAAAGATGGTTAAACTACAAACAAGGGCCTGGATCGAACTGGCAGTAGCCGTCTGGCTGACGGTAATTTCTGCGGGTTGCTTTGTATTGCTGGTTAAACTGAACAGTCGAGGTATGGATACGCTTCTCATCGGTGGCATTACAGGATTAATCGGGGGCCTTATCATCGCCGTGCATCAGACCAGAGTTGAGCGACAGTTTGATGAGCGAGAGAAACAAATACGCCACAAGGCCTTTACCTGGTCGGCCATGGGGTTTGTGGTATTGTTCGGCGTGATTTCCTTCGCTGCCTTCTTTACGGTAGGGGGCAAAGGAACTATCCCGGTGTATTTCCTGCCGGCCTTGTTTTTCGGTTGCCTGTTATTCGCTCAGTTTGTTCAGTCGGCTGTCATTCTCATCCAATGTGCTCAGGAGAGTAACGATGGGTGACCAGATGCTCAGCAACCGGATTCGTCGGCTTCGGTTCGACGCCGGAGAGATGACGCAACAGGAACTGGCCGAGAAGGTGGGAGTGACGCGACAAACGATCATTGCGATCGAACAGGGGAAATATTCGCCCTCACTGCCGCTGGCGTTTCGGATTGCACACGCCTTTAGTTGCAGGATTGAGGAGGTCTTTCAATACGACCGGGAATTGTAGGATTTATCCTTTTGGATCAGTATTTTCTGCGGCTGCGGTCGTATCCGGTTTTTGCCACATCCCGTCCGGCAGGACCTGCAGCAGTCCGGTGTCGCGATAGAATTCCATGGCGGCAATCGTGAAATCAACAATGGCATCTGTCGATTCCAGACGAGCGTTGTAAAAGTCCCTCTGAGCCCGCAGCACATCACGAATGCCCGTTTTGCTGTATTGCAGCAGGAGGATCGTATTCTCGAGGCGTTTATTGGCCAAGCCATACCCTTCTGTTTGAATACGGAACCGGTCATTGGCTTCGTTAAGATTTCGATAGGCCGTGCGAACCTCTAAAACAACCGTGTCCTGGATTTCTTCCTCAATTCGTTTGGCCTGTTCCAGATCGATCAGGGCATTCCGATAGGCGTTTTTTTCGTCCAGACGATCCAGCGGCAGATCCACTTCCACGCCTACACGAAACGTATCTTCACCCCGTACAACGCCGAGCAAGGTGCCAAAGCTTTCCCGTTCACCCACTTCGCTGTTGGCCATTCCGACCAGATTCAATTCTGTGCGGATAGAGTCCAGAGCGACGTGGATTTTTCTCTCGGCGTCAATCACAGTGTCGGTGGCATTGGCCAGGTCGAGTCGATGTTGAACCGCAACTTCAACGGCCTTCTGTTCCGGGAAGCCCAACTCCTCAGTGGGATACGTTCGCAGGCGTTCCAATTCGGTCGTATCCAGTTGAAACTCGGTTTGTGGAGGCAGAGCCAGAACCAGCTTGAATTCATCCAGTGCCTGATCATATTCCCGCTTCGCCTTGGCGTATCTGTCCTGTGCATCGATGTTTTCCTGCCAGGCCTCTTCCAGCTCGAAGGCGGGCATTTTGAGGGCTTCGGTAAGCGCCTTCATTTTGTTATAGATATCCTGCAGGTTTTCCTGGTTGATGCGTGCATTTTCGAGATTGTCCTGCAATTGAACCACACGTAGATACTGGCTGATGACATCGACAACAAATTGCTGTCGGAAACGGTTGAATGTTCGAATCTGGTAGAGTACGTTTCGCTCGGCCTGGGTAAGCTGTTCGAGAGCGATCTCTCGGCCGGCGCCGCGCATTAAGGGTTGTTCGATGACGATACCGAGCAGTTGTCCGAATCCATCGTCGATGTCGCCCCGGATGATATCCGTATAGCCCATTGCCAGGCGCACTCCAATCCGGGCACCGGTAGACAGGAGCATATCAAATCCAACATCGGCTTCTCCGGCCCATTTACTGTTCTCTGTGACGGTGGTTGATTCGTCTACATCCGTTACCACATCGCCGAGCCCTACGATTGTGGCGGTCTCGGTTGTAATATCGGTGTCGCGGCTGTCAAATTCTGTATAGCCGGCTCCAAAGACGGCAAATGGATTGGGTTCGTAAATATGACGAACCAGCCGTAGATCCAATGCCACACGATAGAGATTCTCTTTCTCGGTCTGGTACCGGCGGTTGTTTTTCGTGGCGATGGCCACGGCCATGGGCAGGGACATTTTACCGTCTTCCGGGAGCATGGTCTTGATCATCTCCGGCTCTCGAGACAATCTGGGCTCATCGATGTTAAGATTAGTTTTGAGGCCGAACTGACGATCCCATTGAGCCTCGATGGCGTTATAGGCGAAATGATCGGCTTCGGCCTTGTACGCTTCGGGTGTCGATTCACATCCGGTGGTCAGTAAAAGACACAGACCTGACAACACCAGAATGGATAAAATTATCTGAAACAGACTTTTCATCGTGCGTCCATCACCCCCCAGCGACATTCGCATTTGACTTTGCTGATCCAACATCACAAACCACGCACGCCAACCAGCTCATTGGGTAACAGTCCCAGATCTGGATTGTAGGCGATCCGCACAGGCAGACCGTATTCGGGCACATCCGGGTTGTTCCACAGTCTCTGGGGAATTATCTCTACCGAAGGTCCCAGATGGGTTACCTGCGATGTGGCGATACGTTCGGGCCGACTTTGTTTAATCAGTTTGACTTCCATATTGACGAAAACCCGATCGATCTTATCCGGCGGTACATAGGTGATCACATCCCGTGGTTGGGCGCCGACAATGGTCATGATCGGATCACCGGCCATCACAGTCTGGTGCTCGCGGCAGTTAATCATGCTGACGACAGCGTCAAAGGGGGCAAAGATTACCAGATTGTGCCGAATCGCCATCAGTTCATCAATCCGCTTTTCCTGCACGGTGATGGCTTTTCGCAGGGGTTCCATCGCCAGTTCCTGATTCAGAGGCGCCGGTTTTTTCGCGGTGTATTCATCCAGACGCAGCTCCGCTTCTCGCAGGTTTTCCTGGGCTTGGGCCAGCATCTTTTTATCTTCTTCCACCTTGGCAAGCTGGGCCTGATACTGAACATTCAATTTATCCAATGCATACTGTTCAAGAGCGCCTTTTTCGACGAGCTTGCGGTTGATCTCCATTTCAAGTTGTAAATCTTCCAGCAGGATTTGCTCGGGTGACAGGGTCGTTTTTAACTGGAGTACGGTCAGCCGTGCCTGTTCGACATCCATGGCCATTCTTCGATGGGTGGCGACCGTGTCGGATTCCATCACGGCGGTTTCGTTTTCAAGCCGATCTTTTGTCGCGTTCAATTCGGCCTGGAGACGTTCCAGTTCAGCCATGGCCGTAGCTCGTTGGGTTAACAGTTGCTGTTGCAGGTTTTCGTCTCCCACGACAGTGTTGAGTTGTAGGGTCGCCAGCGGTTCACCGGCTTCTACCGTCTTGAACAGATCGACTGACATATTTTTCAATCTTCCCGCCCCGGTAGCAGCAACGATCATCTGATCGGCCTGAGCGATACCGACCATCTCAAACTTCTGAGATTGATCCCAGAACAATGTAACGGTGGCAACAGCGGCCAGCACCCAGATCAGCACCGGAAGGACACCGATACGAAGCCGACCGGACTGTTTGTAATGGATACGTATCATATCTTGTCTATACCTCCAACAATTGCTCTTGCATTGTCAGACTGAGATTGGACACACCCTCGAGTTTCTGAAGTTCGGAAAGCATCTGCTCGTTTCGGGCCGCATTTCGGATCATCACCTGGTACGCATATTCGACGACCTGTCCGCCGAAGTCACTGTCCTGAGCACTGATCAGAGTGAAGTTCTTGCAAAATCGCTTGAGTATGCCCGGCAATGGATGATCGGGTCCGATGTGCTCGGTCAGGTTGAAACGAAGAAATCCGTTATGGGGCATATGCGTTCCGAAATCTGATATATGCAGATACAACAATACCGAACAGATGACAACAGTGCCAAGAATAGCAATCTCAAAGCGCTGGGATCCGGTTGCCATTCCAATGACCAGGGCGCAGAAGATAAACGCAATATCCCGTGTGTCCTTGATCATGTTTCGAAAACGAATAATGGACAAGGCGCCCATCAGGCCCACGGCGGTAACAAAGCTGCCGGCAATAGTCGACATGACCATGGAGATTACTACTGTAATAATGATCAGCGACTGAACGAACGATTTGGAATAAGACAGGCCGCTATGAGTAAAGTAATACACCCACGCCAGAGCCTGACCCAGAACAAAGGCCAGCAGCAGCGACAGCAGCGACGTCTGAAAATCAAACGTGGCGCCGGTATACGAACTGGCATCCAGAATTTCTAATATCCTATCCATACCCACCCACCTATGAATACAACAACTGGGGCAATTTACACACCTGCGGCGCGCTGAAGCCGGTTAACATGGATTGTCGTACACACGAAGCATACTTGGACATGGCGGTAACCGGCAGATCAAAGGCCTGGCTCATTTTGCTAAGCCAGGCCGGAAAACGCGCCGTGAACTTAATTTCAAGAATCACAAAATCGACGGGAACCGGATGCCATCCCGGTCCCCCAAGACGGACACGCGGTTCGGTGGTTATATTGTAACACAGCTGGCGATCAAATGTAACCCGCACTCGATTGTCTCCATCCCCTTCGAAGGCCTGCCGCATGTAGCGAACCAGTACCATCGGCCGGGCATTAAGTACTTTGACATAAAACTGGAACTGATGAAGAGCCTGCATGTCGGTTTTAAATTTAACCGGGGGCATATCACGACCGGCCAGAACCGGTTCGACATGATGGTGCATGGCTCGGGCGCGGCTTTTGACGATTACATTATTGAGGCGACGTTTGACTTCGAAAAAAACCGGCGTATCGGGATTATCGCTGTAGGCACGGATACGAAGTTTAAAACGGTTTTTCTTTTTCTCCAGCGTCTCGCGACAGAGCGTCAACTGGTTCGAATCCAGATACAAACTGGTGATCGGATATTCCCCGCCCGGTCGGAGCTGGGCATAACGGTCCATCTTAATATAGGTTCTGACGTATTCTGCCAGCGCTCTGGCCTTGCACTCGCTGATACGGTACTTCAGTTCGTAACGGCAGGCCAGCATAGTGTCAGGAGCCGCCGCGGCACGAGGAGTGGCAGGAACAATTTTAGGACCGAGGGAAGCAGCGGCATGGTCGGATGGTTGGGGTCTATCCCCACGATGCGGTACGGCCTCGATTGGGCCGCGGCTGACATCGATTCTCTGGTCCGCCTTTTTTGCCATCTTTGTTTGTCTCCATTTCCGGCGAATCCCTTCCTGGGAAATCCGGAAGCCTTTTGGCTGCCTGAATTTACATAAACCCTTATTATATTAGAGGTATATTGAAACGCAAGTGTTACGCTTTTTTTCTGGTTCCTTATCAGATTTTATTCGATTATTAACATAACTCTAACATACCAAAAGCAAGAACGCCCCCATCGGATAAATATTGCACAGAAACTGGTGATTCACTTCCGTAACATCACCCCCGTAAGCCTTATAATATGGACTCTTTCATTTGATTTGAATTATAGCACATTTTGTGGATTTTGTCAATGTTTTTCCATCCTCCTTGAGAAGCGGATAACGATGTGTACCCACATGAATGTAGAGTTCTATATAAGGAGAAATAAATTTGGTTTATTTGTTTTGAAACATGGTTTTTTCTATCCCAAGCCCGTTTTGCTTCAAGACCTTGGAATACAGTTCAACGAATTACGATCTTACGGATTATCGGACGAGCTAATGGGTTATGCGCCCCATTGTGTGGAATGTTAAGACAATTGGAGTCGTTTTTGCCTGTTCAGGAGGCCTGGATGGGAAGAAAAAGAGTAGACTTTCTCTGTCAAGAGTCTTGAATAGAGATCTCAGTTGTGGTATGCTGAAATTGAGTAGATGGGGGAGTTAGAAGGATTGAGCAAGACCCTTATGAGGGTCTCTATGAGATGAATTAGGCGATGAGGGTGTACTATGGATAAATGGCAGCGCCTTGGTTGTTGTATCCTTGGAATTGTTCTGTCCGGCCATCTCTGGGCATTCGGAAACAATGCTACCATTAGGAAATGCACACATGTATTGGTGACATTGAGTGTCACTGATATCGGTCTGGATATCACTCAATCCGGCGATCCGGTCATCGGTGTCCCGGATGACGATGACTGGCCCTGGAATGAAGCCCCCCCCAATGCCATTGACGACAATATAAATACCAAGTACCTGCACTTTGGTGGGCAGAATTATCCTACCGGTCTTATCATTACAGTCTCCAACAGCAGTCGGGTCGTGCAGGGTCTGAGTTTCACCACAGCCAACGATGCAGAAGAACGTGATCCGGTGGCCTATGAGTTGTACGGCTCCAACAACAGCACATCCGGTCCCTGGGTTCTGATCGCGAGCGGTCGGATTACGGATTTTGAGCAGGCCCAGCCATGGCCTCGTTATACGAAAAATGAAACTCCAATCACCTTCACCAATTCGACAGCCTATCAATATTACAAATTAATGTTCACAGAAGTGCGGACGCCTGGCTCCGCAAATAGCATGCAGATCGCGGAAATTGAACTGCTGGAAATATCTCCCGGCGGCGCGCCACCGGATGTCGATGCCGGTCCGGATAAGGTTCTCGAATTGCCCTACACATCACTGCAGCTTGACGGTACGGTTACGGATGACGGCGTGACCCTCTCCGGCGAGCCGTCGGAACTATCCATGGAATGGTCTGTTGTTACCACGCCGGAGGGAGTGCTGCCGGAAGAGTTAATCTTTACTCCGGGATTGGATGTAGAAAAACCTGTGGTACAATTTCCTGCCGTCAAGGGCCTTTATGTTTTACGCCTATGGGCCAGTGACGGATATTCAGAATCGGAAGATACGATGCAGGTTGTGGCTACCGAGTCTCTCTGTCCGCCCGGCGACCTGGACGGGGATTGTGCCGTGGATATTGCCGATCTGTGTATTTTAGCGCAACACTGGCTCGAGTCGTCTCAAACCGTTCCTGTCGAGGGAGATATTGACGGAAAGGATGGAGTCAATCTGACGGATTGTTCTCTTCTATCGGAAGTGTGGAATAAATCAGGCCCGGCCGTTGTCATCAGCGAATTCATGGCGGTCAACAGCAGCAAGTATCCACTGGAGTCAGGGGAGCTTTTGGATGAGGATTTCGAGTCATCCGACTGGATCGAGTTGTACAATGCTTCATCAAAACCGATCAACCTGGACGGCTGGTATCTGACAGATGATCCGGAAGACCTGAAAGGCTGGAAACTGCCGGAAGTAACGATAGAATCACGTGGTTTTCTAGTTATTTTTGCGTCCGGCAAGGACAGGACCGATCCGGAAGGAACCTTGCATACTGATTTTACTCTTCCTTCAGACGGGGGCTTTCTGGCTCTTGTCAGACCGGACGGGAAAACGATTGTCCATTCGTATAATTATCCGGCTCAGTTTTCGGATGTATCCTATGGAATGGCCGCCCCGACAGGAAGCTCCGTTCAGGAAACTGTGGAACTTGTCCCGGAATATACTGATGCGTTTGCTTATATTCCTGAAAATGATTCATTGGGAATGACCTGGACTGATCCGGATTTCAGCCAGAGTAATCCAACGTGGTTGAGCGGAAAGACAGGGGTAGGATATGATTACGATGGTCTGATTGGACTGGATGTCAGTGCTATGGCCGGTTTCAACAGATCAGTCTATATCCGTATTCCTTTCGAAGTCTCGGATCTGACAGGCCTTGAGGACCTTCGGCTTTATATGAAATATGAGGATGGATTCATCGCATATCTGAACAATGAGCTCCCGATTGAATCGGCGAATGCCTATGATAATACTACCTGGAACTCGGGAGCTTCCGATGGGCATAGTGACGCTGAGGCCGTTGTCGCAGTCGAGTATCCACTGCCTGAAGAATTTCTCGGGTATCTCCGAGTGGGTACGAATGTACTGGCTATTCATGGATTAAATGAACGGCTTTCCAGCACGGACCTGCTGATCCTGCCTCGTCTGACAGCGGTTCGTAAACGCGAAATGGATATCACATCGCGTGTGGAGGCGTACTTTTTCCTTCCGACTCCGGATTCAAGTAATGGTTCGGGGACGGTCGACCTAGGTCCTCGGATTAGTGATGTAACTGAAAATCCGATACCTCCTGCTGAAAATCAGAATCTGACGATTACAGCTAATGTAAGCGAAACCTATCAACCGGTTGACTCTGTGACATTACATTACCGAATCGGATTTGATATTGAAAAGACAGTTTTGATGCAGGATGATGGATTTGGGCTTGACACAGAGGCCGGAGATGGAATTTATACGGCCACTATCCCCGCTTCGGCATATGCTCGCGAAGACATGGTCCGCTGGTATATAACGGCCGAAGATGCGGAAGGAATTGTCAGCCGTGAGCCGATGTTCCTGCTGTCGGATAATTCACCCGAGTATTTTGGTACGGTGGTTCAGAATCCGACGATTACCACGAATCTCTCTATCTTTCAGTATTTCGTTCAGAATACTTCTTTAGAGGGAACGCGCACCGGAACGCGGTGCTCTGTATTTTACCTGGATGAATTTTATGATAACGTTTTTGTACGGCTGCGTGGAGGCAATACTACCCACGGAAGAAAATTTGCATTCAACGACGGGCGTTTTTTCCGGTTTTCTCCGGACCAGCCTCGTGTCGATGAGATCAATCTGAACGAGAAGGGGGCGGAACCTACCTACATTCGCCAGGTTATTTCCTGGGAATCGTACGAGCAGGCGAATCAGCCGGCCAGTATCTCGTTTCCGATGCATGTGCGGCGGAACGGGAGCTATGTGGATATTCGTATTTTCGTCGAACAGCCGGATACGCATCTGATAGAACGCGAAGGCCTTGATCCCAGAGGAGCCTTGTACAAGGTCTACAGCGATCTGAGAACGCTTTTCGAAGGAGAACAGCCGCCTCGAAAGATCAGTCGGTTGTTTGAGGATATGAGTGATCTGCAGGCTCTAATTGACGGAGTAAGCCCCAGCAATCCCAGTCGAAATCAATATGTTTTCGACAATGTAAATATTCCCGCCGTCATCAATTTCCTGGCAGTCTCGGCGATCATTCATGAAAACGATCACACCCATAAAAACTTCTTCCTGTACCGGGACACGGAGGGTACGGGGGAGTGGATGTTCCTGCCGTGGGACAAGGACCTGACATTCGGGATCAATAACGGCATCGGCGGCATCATTGCCGATCAGGATTGGCCCGATGATCCCCAGCGGTCCCCCAGCCATCCGTTCTTCGGCGACAGCACGCATCAGAAGATCGATTATCAGTGGAACCGTCTGTTTGACGCCATTCATAAAAATCCTGTGACCCGGCAGATGTATGTCCGGCGTTTGCGGACGTTGATGGATCTGATTCTTCAGCCGGATAGCACGCCACTGGCCCAGCGCAAATACGAAAATCGGATCGATGAATTGGCGGCTTCGTATCAGCCGGAAAAGGGAACGAGTCTGCTCAGTTCCACCGCCCTGATCAAGACCCAGTATCTGCCGGTGCGGCGACGGCATTTCTATGAAGATCACAGCATCCACAATCCATCCTATCCGGACAATGCCGGCATCCCCGATGCCCAGCCGGACGATGTAGAAATTCATTTCGGATCGGTGGAATACAACCCCGCCTCGGCTGACCAGGACCAGGAATATATCCAGCTTCTGAACCCCAACAGCTTTGAAGTGGACATGAGCGGCTGGACGATCGACGGCGGCGTGACTTATACCTTCCAGCCGGGTACGGTCATTTCGGCCAATGGGATCCTCTATGTGTCGCCGAATGTCAGTGCGTTTCGAGCCCGCTTGACCACTCCTCACGGCGGACAGGGGCTCTTTGTGCAGGGCAATTACAAAGGGCATCTTTCCAGTTGGGGTGAAACCCTGTTTCTGTATGACGATGAGGGGACTCTGGTTAACAGCCTTACTTTTGAGGGCAACCCCAGTTTTGCACAACGCTATCTGCGAATTACCGAGCTGATGTATCATCCGACCGATCCGGAACATGGAAGTCCGTATTATGATGAGGCATTTGAATATATCGAATTGCAAAACATCGGCACAGAGCCGTTGAACCTGCAGGGAGTCCGTTTCTCCGAAGGCATCCTTTATGCATTTCCGGATGGGGCCACGCTGGAAGGGGGCAGCTATCTGATTCTGGCAAAGGACCCGACTGCTTTTGCCTTGCGGTACAGCGTGCCGGAAGGAACACAGGTTTTGGGTCCGTATGAAAATTCCCTGTCCAACGGCGGAGAGGCGGTCAAACTGGATGATCACACCAACAGCACAATCCTTTCGTTTTCGTATAAGGATGGCTGGTATGACATTACCGATGGCATGGGCTTTTCGCTGACTGTGCGCGATCCGTACAGAACGGATTTATTAGCATGGGACAGCAAGTCCGGCTGGCGTCCCAGCGCCATGGTCGGCGGCTCGCCGGGCTATGACGACAGCGGGGTCCTGCCGGCTCCCGGCAGCATCGTGATCAACGAGGTCCTG
>JAFGPC010000023.1 GCA_016926155.1 Sedimentisphaerales bacterium | reverse complement strand
CCCGCTGAGATCAGCTCACGGGCCAGTTCCTTTGCCACAGAATTGAACCTCCAAAATTTCTATCATTACATACATTCTCTGTGTCCTGCCGACCACCGGCAGAGAATTCCGCCACAATAAAGGGGTTGGGTCTGGATGTCAAGGAATTTTGGCAAATCCCGGCATTTTTAGCGTGAATCGGTTTTGGAGATGCTCAATAGAAAGGATGTGGGCGATACCTAAGGGTATCAGGGATAGGATTGGGCCGATTTTACGAAAAAGCATCGAAAGGGCGTAAATTATAGGGATTCAGTTATGAACGATTAAATAATAGCGGTCATCTGCAATTTTCCGGAAAATACCGGTTGCCAGGTCGCCATCGTCCAAAAGGGCATCCACTTCAATCATGAAAGCATCATCTTTTCGGGGTCCGGCCTGAAAATGCACCCCCAAACCAGAGATGATCCCGAACGAATTCAATTCCGCATCCCATACGCCCCCCAGAGGAGTGCCGGCTTCCCACTTATCTTCGTCGATATAAGGCTCAAAACCGGCGGGACACACGCCTGACGAGGAATCCTCAAGGAAAGACATGGTTTTACATCGATAGATGGCTTCGGCACTGGCAAAGGTTTTAATATCCGTGACAAAGGCTGACTGCAGGGAATCACTCGTTACATCCCCAAAAGTGGGGATGACAATCATTGCCAGAATACCCATAATTACCACAACGACGAGTATCTCGATGAGGGTAAAGCCGGATCGACATGCTGGCATCGAATTTGTACTCACTATATTCCTCCCAAAAAGGCAACTTGCCCAGTAAACTATAGGAAACAAATTTGTTAGGACCAAGTAACATTTTTTATATGAGTCTGATAAAATCCGGATGGGTATTGCATGTCGATGTAATGGCATTAAATCATTAATAATTTTTAAGATGTACTACGGCAACAATGATTTCCAAGGCAGGTTTTCTGCCGTGGGAAAAGATTGCTGGAGAGGCGTTTAGCCGGGGGGCAGTTTGCACCAATAGGCCGCATTATAATTTGCGTTATTTTGAAAACTCGATGCCATTCCAGGCGTCCAACATACAACAAACCCATCTTATTATATAGCTTAAACCCATAGATTTAATCCAACACACCAACTTTTTGGGGTTGATCCGAATAGAAAAGCATCACAAAAAAAAGACAAAAAGTTCTGTACATCGAAGTTTTATTTGACATCTGTATGCTCGAACATATAATACGTATACGTACCAGTTTGCAGGAGGATATAATGACATCAGGCCATGGTATTGCGATGGGACTGCGAGCGGCGTATTTGTTAATGCATCGCCAAACCAACTCTTTTCTGGCTCCTTTCGGAATGACAGCCGACCAATTTGTATTGCTGGCCCTTCTAACCGAACAGGATGGAATCACGCAGCAGGATCTGACACACCGCGCTTTTTCTGATCCCAATACCATTCGGGCAATGCTTGTACGGATGGAAAGAAATGGCTTCATAGTTCGAGAGAAGCATCCTACGGACGGCCGGGCTCGCAAAGTCGTCCTAACCCGCAAGGGGCAACAGATTTACAAGATGTTATCCGAAGAGATCAAGCCTTTACAGGAGGCTATTGTGTTTCCCTTTCAAAAGAATGAAGGCGAGACGCTGATCCAGTTTCTGGAACGCATATCCGAGGCCATGAGACAATGGGAAAATGGCCATAGAAACATACATGAAAAAACGGCAATGTAAGGAGAAAAGAAATGAACAACCGGAAAATAATCGTGTCAAAGGCAGCCTTTTTAGTTTTGCTCGTATTTCTTCTGAATTCCATTACAATGGCCCAATTCGGAAGATCCGCCGGACCGCGGGTAGTTTCTCCCGAAGTATCCTCCGATGGGAAAGTCACGTTCCGTATCCTTGCTCCAAAGGCGGAAGAAGTGAAACTTACCGGTTCGGATATCCCGGGCCTCGGACAAGGGGCCGACATGACTAAGAATGACGAAGGAGTATGGGAGGTAACACTTGGCCCGATCGAATCAGGTGCATATCGGTATAACTTCAATGTGGACAGTGTGTCGGTGATCGACCCGCGCAATCCTGCCACCAGCGAATCGAACATGAATACGTGGAGTCTGGTGTATGTTCCCGGGTCGGATTTCATGGATACCAGGGAAGTGCCTCACGGCGCCGTTGCAGAGGTGACGTATTACTCGAATTCACTGAAACGTTTTCGTCGCATGCATGTCTACACGCCCGCCGGGTACGAATCCGGTAAAGGACAATATCCCGTCTTTTACTTGCTGCATGGTGCATTTGATTGTGACGATTCCTGGACATCGGTCGGTCGGGCCGGCTTTATTCTGGACAATCTGATCGCCGCCGGCAAGGCCAAGCCGATGGTGGTTGTCATGCCGGCCGGGCATACAGGGGCGTTCAGTTTTGGCCAACCCCGTTCGAATGTCGATCCGTTTATTCAGGATTTCCAGAACGACATAAGACCGTATATCGAAAAAAATTACCGGGTCTATACAGATAGATCCCACCGCGCTATAGCGGGCTTGTCCATGGGAGGGGGGCACACGATTAATATCGCCATTCCCAATCTTGGGGATTATGCCTACATCGGTGTCTTCAGTTCGGGCATTTTCAGCCTTGGCCGTCAGCAATCGGACGATCCGACATGGGAAGAGCAGAACAAGGAAAAACTGGATGATTCCGAATTGAAGAAGGGGCTCAAGCTGTTCTGGTTTGCCACCGGCAAGGAAGATTTTCTTGTCCGAACGTCACAAGCCACGGTGGAACTGTTTAAGAAACATGGTTTTGGTGTGGTTTACAAGGAGACAGAAGGCGCTCATACATGGATCAACTGGCGTAACTACCTGAATGAGTTTGCGCCGCAATTGTTTCAATAGAACTTGATTTGCGTCAAATTACATATAAGGAGGCTTTATGGTGACGAAAATGAGCATCAAAAAGTACTTTTTCGTGATAGCGTTTCTTGCGCTGGTCATACCCACTTCTGTTCAGGCTGCCGATGTCACCGGGACATGGAATGCAGAGTTTGATACGCAGATCGGTGTTCAAAAATACACGTTTACTTTTCAACAGAACAATAATCGAGTGACAGGCAAAGCCACTTCGAATATTGCCAGCCAAGAGCGTGAGGTTACATTACAAAATATCAAGCTGAACCAAGATTCAATTACGTTTTTTGAAATTCTGGATTTTCAGGGCAATGCGATCCAAATCGATTACACAGGTAAGATTTCCGCCGGTGAGATCAAGTTTACTCGTAACGTAGGCGATTATGCCACGGAAGAATTTGTGGCCAAGCGCGCGGGACGTGGTGAAAGCCGGTCATCTCCTGAGACAAGTACCGAACCGAACCATACTCGCCGGCGCGGATTTGGCGCACCGGTAGAGCTTGGCCCCGATGATAAAGCGGCATTTCCACCCGTCCCTGCAGGTTTTGATGTCCGGCGGGAAGGAATCGCCCGAGGGAAAATGGAGACGGTTGAATACGACTCCAAGAGTGTGGGTATCAAACGTAAGATGGTGGTTTACACGCCTCCGGTGTACTCTGGGGATATAAAATATCCCGTGCTGTACCTGCTGCACGGCATCGGTGACAATGAAACCGGCTGGAGCAGGACGGGATCGGCCGATGTCATTCTGGATAACCTGCTGGCCGATAAGAAAATCGCCGCGATGATTGTAGTCATGCCCAACGGCAGGGCGAGCGCCGATCCGCCTCCCGCCAATCCGTTTGAGGGAAATCCGTTCGAGACCTATGCCGCCTTTGAAGAGGACTTGCTCAAGGATGTGATCCCCTATATCGAATCGCATTATTCCGTGCAGGCCGACCGAGAACATCGTGCCATCGCGGGATTATCAATGGGAGGGGGTCAGTCGCTGAACTTCGGTTTGAATAATCTGGACACGTTTGCGTGGGTGGGAGGATTCTCTTCGGCTCCTAACACGAAACCGGCCAATTCATTGGTAAGCGAACCTACCAAAACAAGGGAAAAACTGCGATTACTCTGGATTTCTTGTGGGGATCGGGATGGCTTAATGAATATCAGCAAACCTTTTCATGAAGCCCTTACAGAAATGAACATCCCCCATATTTGGCATGTCGATTCCGGGGGGCATTCATGGCCCGTCTGGAAAAACGATTTATACCTGATCACCCAACTGCTGTTTAAGGATAAAAAAGACAGGCCAGAAGTATCCGTAACAACTCAATCTGTTCAAGCCACGGAAGCAACGCCAAGACCAGGCCGAGAACCTGGAGCACAGACTCTTCGATTCGGGCGAATGCGTATGCCCCGGCCGGGACCTTGTCCTCTACCTATTTTACCGGCATTGCCAGCCTATGATGATACGGGTTTCTATGCCCAAAAAAAAGTATTTCATGGTGAAGTGGTACAGGCGACCTATACAAACCATACCGGGCAAGAAAAACGAATGCATATCTACTTGCCGCCCGGTTATGAGAATGGTAATACCAGATATCCTGTGCTGTATCTGAATCATGGCGGGGGTGACGATGATTCCAAGTGGACTAACACCGATCCTCGGAACGGAGGGCATGCCCAGTTCATTCTCGACAATCTGATTGCAGCGGGCAAAGCCAAGCCGATGATCGTGGTTATGCCCAATACGCGTGGAATCGCTTCGCCCAATCCTCCGGTGTCAGGGCAGGACGACACCTGTACGAAGGAGTTTTTGAAGGACATCATTCCCTATGTGGAAAGTCATTACCGGATCAGGCCAGGTCGAGAGAATCGAGCATTGGCCGGTCTGTCGATGGGCGGTTTCGTGGTGATGAATACAGGTCTGTCACACCTCGACACGTTCAGTGAGCTTTATGTTTACAGCTCAGGATATATTGGAGATCAGCAGAAGGTATTTGAGGAAAACTTCAAAGAACTGTTCCAAGATTCTGCCACCAACAATTTATTCCGGGTACCGTTTTATATGGCGGCGGGCGAAACAGACATAGCGCTGCTCAACAGCCAAAACACTTTGGCCGTGCTTAATGCATATGGAATCCGCAACTTCTGGGTGTTAAGCTCCGGCGGACACGAATGGGCGAATTGGCGAAGATATCTGTATCAGACGGCTCAGATCATGTTCCCGAGCAGCGATTAATCTACTTTTACTGATGGTGTGGCTGGATGTAGGATTTCTCCGACACAATGCGGTGCCACTATACAAACATCATACGCGACCACATCCTGGATTGCTTCCTTTATTTCACTTCGTTAGGCCTTGTTGTAAATGGATAGAAAAGGGGTATAATCCTGATGATCCATAGGGATCAAGATCCGTGTACGTTTGCGATACAATAACTCAGACAAGGTGAAATATGAACAAATCCCGGGATTCAATCACGGTTTTTCAACGGATTCTGTTTTGTACGGATTTTTCCGAAAATGCCGACTTCGCCTTTACGTTTGCAATCGATGCCGCCCAACGCAGGCCTGGCTGTGAACTGTATCTGCTGCACGTGGTTCCGGAATCCGAGGCACAATTCTGGAAGACCTATATCTATGAGGTGGAGGGCGTGGACGAGAAGGCACGCCATGACATCGATGAACGGATTGACCGTATCTATCGCTCCCGATTGCCGGAAAAAATTCCGTTTTACGTCGAGTTCCGGATTGGGCGGGACTATCAGGAAATTCTACGATTTGCTTCCGAAAAACAGGTCGATTTAATCGTGATTGGCCGCCAGGGGCGCACCTCGCTGGAAAAGGCCTTATTTGGAAATGTGACTGAAAAAATCGTCCGAAAGGCCGAATGTGCCGTTCTGGTCGTACCCCTAAGCTATGAAAAGCGACTTCGGGAATCATGACAGAATCTCGATTATGGCGATGAATCCTTGCAGAATCGTTTCACTGCGGCTATAAAGCTAGTTTACAAAACAGATTCAAGAGGAATAATCGCATGGAAATATCGGAATTGAAAACCGCGATTGCGGATATGGAGGCCCGGGTGCAACACATTCGGGACTGGCTTTGAAGTGTCTGCGAAAAAGGCAAAACGACAGCAGTTGGAGGACCAGATGGCCAGGCCCGGCTTTTGGGACAATCAGGAAACCGCCCAAAAGCTCATTTCCCAATTGACAGCGTTGAAAACCGTGATCGAGCCTGTCGAGGAAGCAACCATTGCGATCGCTGATTTGCGCGAATTGTTCGACCTTGCCGCAGAAGAGCAGGATACGGAAACACTGACTTCGGTCGAAGATGATTTGAGTGCGCTCCAGGCCCGTTGCGATAAAATCGAAGTCTCCGGGATGCTCAACGGCCCGGACGATATGCGCGACTGCTTTTTCGGTATCCATGCCGGGGCTGGGGGGACCGAGAGTTGTGACTGGGCCAATATGCTTTTCCGCATGTACACTCGGTACTTCGAAGATAATAAATACAAGTATGAAGAAATGGATCTGACGCCGGGCGAGGAAGCGGGTATCCGTTCGGTGACTCTCCGTGTGTCCGGTCCGTTCGCATTTGGCAAGCTGTCGTGTGAAACGGGTGTACACCGTTTAGTTCGCATCAGTCCCTTTGATTCACAATCACGTCGTCATACCAGTTTTGCCGCCGTCGATGTCATCCCCGAATATGACGATGTCGATATCGAAATCGACGAAGACGATCTTCGGATTGACACTTATCGTGCCAGCGGCGCCGGCGGGCAGCATGTCAACAAGGTCAGCTCGGCGGTACGGATTACCCACGAACCGACCGGTATTGTCGTCCAGTGCCAGAATGACCGCAGTCAGCATAAAAACCGCGCTGAGGCCATGAAGATGCTTAAAGCCAAATTGTATATGCTGGAAAAACAGAAGCGCGACGCCGAACTGGCCAAACTCTACAGCAACAAAGGAGAAATCGCCTGGGGCAATCAGATTCGTAGTTATGTTCTCCAGCCCTACCAGATGATCAAGGATCACCGTACCGACCACCAGACAGGCAATGTCACAGCCGTTCTTGATGGAGATATTGAACCGTTTATTGAGAGCTATTTAAAATACCGTAGCCAGAAGAAAAATAAACAAGCCGGGTGAACAAGATGATGAAACAAATGATTCATATAACTGTAAAAGCTACAAAATCCGATCCGTTCAGCATCAAAACAGACCTCCTATCCGTGGGAGTTTTCAAGGATCATGTCAGTTTGCTGGGCAAAGCCTTGGATATAAAGCTCAAAGGAGCAGTAGAGCAGGTCCGTAAACTGGGAGACTTCAAAGGAGAGTCGAAGCGGACCGTTTTGTTGTATACGGAAGGCAAGATCGGGGCAAAACGGCTGCTGCTTGTGGGATTGGGAGAAAAAGAAAAGACGGAGATGGATACACTTCGAAAAGCCGCTGCTCTGGGAGCAAAAAAAGCGGTTGATCTTAAAGCCGGCACCTTTGCAGTGGCCATTCATCAGGATCTGGACAAGCGTAAGTTTAATTTTGAAACACTGAGTAGAGCTATCACGGAAGGCATTTTTTTGGGTGGGTATCGATATGATGAGTTCGTAAACGAAAAGGATAATAGTCGGCCTGCCAAATTGACAGCGACGATTGTCGATGCAGATGCCGCTCATGTTCGTTTACTGGATAGGGGCGTTCGTATTGGAAGCATCTTTGGCGATGCCCGCAACTTTGCCCGGACCATCATGAACCGACCCGCCAATGTGGTCAATCCGTCGGCATTGGCTGACGAGGCCAGAAAGATGGTGAGAGGAATATCGGGCCTGACCTGTACGGTCTGGGATGACAAACAAATTCGCGCTAAAAAGATGGGCGGCATTCTTGCTGTCGGGCAAGGTTCCATAAGTAAGCCCCGTTTTATCGTGCTCAAGTACAGCCCAGCCAAAGCAACAAAATCTACTCTGACTATCGGTCTTGTAGGAAAAGCGATTACTTTCGATTCCGGCGGTATCAGTATCAAACCATCCGAAGGCATGCAGGAGATGAAGTTCGACAAATCCGGCGGAGTTGCGGTCTTGGGTGCGATGCAGGCAATTGCTCACCTCAAGCCTAAAATCCGGGTTTTCGGAATTATCCCTTCGGCTGAAAACATGCCCGGCGGTGGCAGCTACCGTCCCGGGGATATTATCCATACGTACAGCGGGAAAACCGTCGAAATCCAGAATACCGATGCCGAAGGCCGCATGATTCTCTGTGATGCTATTCATTATGCCGTTCAGCAGAAATGCGATTTCATTGTTGATATCGCTACTCTTACCGGTGCTTGCGTGGTCGCCCTGGGTGAGGGGATGGCCGGTTTGATGAGTAATAACGATTTGCAGGTCGAACAGATCAAGGCTGCCGCTCAGGTGACCGGGGATCGAGTTTGGCATCTACCATGTGGTGAGGAGTTCTTGGAACTTATGAAAAGTAAGATAGCCGAGCTTAAAAATATTGGTGGCAAGTGGGGGGGGGCCTGTACGGCTGGGGCCTTTCTGGGAACGTTTGCCGGTGAAAATAAATGGGCCCATATCGACATGGCTGGGGTTGGCATGGTGGATGGTGAAAAACAAGGAGTCTTCCCTGGCTCGATCGGTTATGGTGTAAGCCTTCTGGCAGAATATGTCTGTAATCATGCAAGGAAGTAAAGTTGGATGGAAGGATCGATATTTCAAAAAAAGGGCAGAGAGGACTGCGATGACCGAATCCAACGAAAAACCGGTTCATTTGGAACGGATTGAAGCTGCCGTTCGTGAGATTTTGATCGCCGTCGGGGAAGATCCGGATCGGGAAGGCTTGAAAAAAACCCCCGGTCGTGTCGCTCGCATGTACGCCGAACTTCTGGGCGGACCGCAGCAGGATCCCGCTGAGCACGTAAAGAGCGTTTTTCATGAGGATTACAATGAGATCGTTCTGCTTCGTGACATTCCATTTTCCAGCGTTTGCGAGCATCACCTGATGCCTTTTATTGGAAAGGCCCATGTCGCTTATCTTCCCAAAGGCAAGGTTCTTGGAGTCAGCAAGTTGGCTCGGATCGTCGATTGTTTTTCTCATCGCTTGCAGGTACAGGAACGTCTGACAAACCAGGTCGCTGATTTTCTCATGGACAACCTCAAACCGCTTGGGGTTGCCGTGGTTTTAGAGGCAACTCACAGTTGTATGACCATCCGTGGCGTGAAGAAACCTGGAACCGTCATGGTGACCAGCGCCCTTCGAGGCGGTTTTATGAAAGATCCCCGAAGCCGAGCCGAGGTGGTCAGCCTCATGCACCGTGATCGGGAATTATCGTGAGCGTTAGCGAGATGTATCGATTATCCCGTGAGGTTCGTTTTTCTGTAAGTCCTTTTCAAGAAGAGATTTCGGACGGATATAACGCATATGCTTCTCGTCCCTGCGGGGAGGGTTTGTGTCTTTTCCTGGCTTTGTGGGTAGAAGTGACAGGACCCCTTAATCCGGAGACTGGCTTTGTGATCAATGTCATCGAGATCGATAAAGCAGTGCATAAAGTAGTAGTGCCATTGTTTATAGAGACAATACAAAGTAGTTATACCTACTTAAAGCCCATTGGCCTGGAAGAAGTAAATCAAATTCTTCATCAGGCACATGCAGCTTTGGAAACATATCTGCATGAACTGCAGATTAGCTCACTGAAACTTCGATTAAATCCTTTTCGGACACTTCAAATTATCCCGGAGGATCCTTCTGTGATGTTTTTTTCTGAAAAATTTGAATTTGCAGCCACCCACAAGCTATGGAATGATAAGTACAGTAAAGACAAGAACTTGGAATTCTTTGGGAAGTGTGCAAATCCGGCCGGCCATGGTCATAACTACATTCTGGAGGTCAAAGTTTGCTGTCCGGCCCAGGGACACGAATGGAGCATTGCATCATTTCAAAGGGTTGTAAATGAAGAATTTATGAACCTGGTAGATCATAAGAACCTTAATGTTGATTTAACCGAATTCCTAGAGACGATTCCCAGTGTGGAAAATCTGGCGGCATTTGCCTGGCGTTGTCTCGAAGGGAAATTTCCAAACGCCTCCCTTGAAGAGATAACGATTTGGGAAACCGATAAAACATTTTGTACGTATAGAAAGTAACTTAACAATCAGGTCGGATAATATAAATCATCTCAATAGAGAACTGAGCGATCTCGTTTGGCGTATCGGTGAGTGAGGAGGTATTAGAATCGTTTTATACATCCGTCATCCTTATGCTATGTTCTTAATATGACGATAGTTATGACGGAATGAATCGGTGTTTGCGGCGATGTTTTTTGCTTACGTCCAAATCCAACAAACATATGGATTGAAGGACTTTAGTACATGATTCGCGCAACCGACAGAGACAGAGTGTGTCTTGTTTGACTCTAGTCATACTTGCAATGTTTACCAAATATACCCTTTTACAATGCATTTCGTCTCTTTGGAAACGAATCTATTTTGAACGTTACTCCTGAATTTGATAATCTCCTTACCGTGCTAGGCCGGAGAGAACCGGAAAGGGAAACCCTTTTTGAGTTCTTCCTGAACGAACCGCTTTGCCAAAAGCTTGCCAATCCGGATATTGTTACCGAGGTTGGGGGAATTCTGTGGGGAAGTGTAAATCCGTTAGTCATTTCAGCCTTTGCCAATGCGGGATACGATTACGTGACTTGTTATGGTTCGGATATGACATTTCCAGCCGGTCAGATTGACCAGCAGGCTACAATATCGCTCAATGCCGGCTCCGCAATCCGAGACCGAGAAAGCTTTGATAATTATAACTGGCCGAACGCCGATACATTTGATTATTCGCGTCTCGATCAGGCCCTGGGACTCCTGCCGGAGGGTATGAAACTGATTGTTTACGGCCCGGGGGGCGTTCTGGAAAACGCCATGTTGTTAGTTGGGTTTGATTGTCTTTGCCTGATGCTGGCGGACGATCCGGACCTGGTCAAATGTATTTTCGATTCGATCGGCGCTTCGTTACTTCGTTATTATGAGATTTGTGCTGTCCATGAATCGGTTGGGGCCTTAATCGTCAATGACGACTGGGGTTTTAAAACCCAGACAATGCTTGCTCCTGACGATCTTCGGCGGTATGTTTTCCCCTGGCATCGACGGATTGTGGAGGTAATTCATGTGGCAGACAAACCGGCGATCCTTCATTCGTGCGGTTATATGGAACAGGTCATGAATGATATAATCGAGACAATGAAGTACGACGCCAAGCATTCGTTTGAGGATACAGTCGAGCCTGTTGAAGAGGCCTATGAGCGATGGGGGAATCGTATTGCGATTCTTGGAGGGATTGACCTTGATTTTCTCTGTCGCTCAAAACCCGAGGAAATTCAGATTCGCTGTCGAGCCATGCTGGACCGAACCAAAGGGCGGGGCGGTTATGCTCTCGGCTCAGGTAACAGTATTCCGGACTATGTACCGGACGAGAATTATTTTGCCATGATTAACACCATTCTGGCCCCTCGTTGCAGCCATAGTATCGAGCGTCTTCGTTTTCAAAAGGACAGAGACAATCTATGATAATTCGCACGAAAGCATATCCACGTGTCGGCCTGATCGGTAATCCTTCCGATGGATATTATGGTAAGACGATATCATTTGCATTTACCAACTTTGCAGCAGAAGTGATATTGTATGAAAGTCCCGAATTGGAAATCATGCCCAGCCAAAAGGATCAGAGCGTGTTTGGGAGTATTCAACAATTGGTCCGCGATGTCGAATTGCATGGGTATTATGGGGGTATCCGTCTGCTGAAGGCGACCGTCAGACGATTCTACGATTACTGTCGGCAGAATCAAATCGTTCTGCATAACAAGAACTTCACGATTCGATATTCTTCGGATATCCCTCATGGTGTAGGCCTGGCCGGATCCAGTGCGATCATCACGGCCTGCCTGCGTGCTTTAATGACTTTTTATGGTGTGGCGATTCCCAAGCCGATGCAAGCCAGTCTGGTTCTCTCAGCGGAAAAGGATGAATTATATATTTCTGCGGGTTTACAGGATCGTGTAATTCAGGTATACGAAGGCCTGGTTTTTATGGACTTCGATCAGAAACTGATGGAAACTCAGGGACACGGGCGTTATGAGGAAATGAATCCCGCTTTGTTGCCCAAATTGTATGTGGCGTATCGGGATGACCTCAGCGAACCCACGGAAGTGTTTCATAACAATATTCGTGCGCGATTTGATCTGGGCGATAAAATGATCCATGCGGCAATGAAGTTCTGGGCCAATCTGACGATGAAAGCCCGGCGTTGCCTGGAAGAAAAGCAAACAGAGAAATTGGGTGGAATGCTCAACGCCAACTTTGACCGACGGATGAAAATCTATCGAATCAGCGAGGCCAACCTTCAGATGGTCGAAACCGCACGTTCCGTGGGAGCCAGCGCGAAATTCACCGGGTCCGGAGGGGCGATTGTCGGGATGTATAAAGATGAGAGGATGTATCAGACCCTGCGCAAGGAATTGGGAAAACTGGACATCATTGTGATCAAGCCGAAGATCGCCAAACCAACTCAAGGGAATGTACTATGATACGAAAAGCGGTGATTCCTGCGGCGGGTTTCGGCACGCGTTTTCTGCCCGCTACAAAATCGCAGCCCAAAGAGATGCTGCCGATTGTTGATACGCCGGTCATCCAGTATGTTGTGGAAGAAGCCGTGGCGGCGGGGATTACCGATATCCTGATGATCATCGGAAAAGGCAAGCGGGCTATCGAGGAACACTTCGACCGGAGCTTTCAACTGGAAGCTCAACTCCAGGAAAAAGGACGAAAACAGGAACTGAAAAACCTGCGCCATATTTCAGAATTGGCGGACATTCATTTCGTCTGGCAGAAGGAGATGAAGGGATTGGGGGATGCGATTTATTGTGCCCGTCATCATGTGAATGATGAACCGTTCGCGGTTTTGCTCGGAGATACGGTCATTGAATCCAAAATCCCGGCGATTCAACAGTTGATCAATGTGTATCAGCGTTATCAGGATCCGGTTGTCTTGCTGGAAGAAGTGGACCGTCAGCGTGTCAGTCGTTATGGTGTCATCAGTGGGGAAGAGATACGTTCGGGTCTGTATCTTGTAAATGATTTTGTTGAAAAACCTGCTGTTGATAAAGCACCTTCCAATTTGGTCATTGCAAGCCGCTACATTTTTACACCGGGTATTTTCGATTATCTTGAAAAGACCCGCCCAGGCAAGGGCGGTGAGATCCAGATTACCGATGCCATGCGGCTGATGGTCCGTGAGCGGGCAATGTACGGTAAAAAACTCAAAGGACGCCGTTGTGATATCGGTAATAAAGAAGGATTTGTTCGCACGAATATTGAATTTGCCCTCAAGCGGCCGGACATGTCCCGGGAGATGAAGAAGTTCATTCGAGATCTGGCCAAACGACTCTGATTGAAAGATGTTATCCTTTGTAATGTGAAACTTACGATATAATGGGAGAAATGATTGAAGGCATTGGTAACAGGAGCGGCAGGATTTATCGGTTCACATCTATCTAAGCGTCTTGTCTGTAATGGATGGAAGGTGATCGGGCTGGACAATTTTGACCCGTTTTACAGCAGCGATGTGAAATGGAACAACATTACCGATCTTATCAAGAGCAGTCAGTTCGAACTGATGCAGGGGGATATTCGGGATGAACATGCCGTCGCTTCGATTATGGCTGACGGCGGTTTTGATTGTATTATACATCTGGCAGCCAAGGCGGGGGTACGGCCATCCATTGAGGATCCGGTCGGGTATCAGGATGTCAATATCAACGGTACCGTGGTTCTGCTCGAAGCAGCTAAAAAACACCGCATTCCCAAATTCATCTTTGCATCCAGTTCCAGTGTGTATGGTAATAACAAGAAGGTCCCCTTCCATGAGTCGGACAATGTGGATTTTCCGATCAGTCCCTATGCCGCCACCAAAAAGGCGGGGGAACTGCTGTGTTATACCTACAGCTATCTGTATGGTATCGGAATGACCTGTCTTCGCTTTTTTACGGTCTACGGACCCCGACAACGGCCGGACCTGGCGATTCACAAGTTTGCCCGCTTGATTGAGAAGGGCAAGCCTATCCCTGTGTTTGGCGATGGTTCCATGCGGCGGGATTTTACATATATCGACGATATCATCGATGGTGTTGTGGCAGCTATAGAGAAATGTGAAGGATATAACATTTATAACCTGGGTGAATCACGACCGGTGCGGCTGGATGAGTTGATTGGTCAGATCGAAACGGCTCTGGGCAAGAAGGCGATTCTGGATCGCCGTCCGATGCAGCCGGGAGATGTGAACCAGACGTATGCCGATGTGAGCAAGGCGGTTCGGGAACTGGGTTATAATCCGCAGACTGAAATTTCAGAGGGGCTAAAGCGGTTTGTACAGTGGCTTCGATCGGATCAGGCGGCCACTTCGAGGCAAGAGTCAGTTTAAGCGGCGGGGAGAAATGGAATAGATTCATGAAGAAGGCACTGATAACCGGAATCACAGGACAGGATGGTTCCTATCTGACCGAATTTCTTTTAAAGAAAGGATATGAGGTCTATGGGATCATCCGCCGCAGCTCATCTTTTCATACCGGTCGGATCGATCACCTCTATAAGGACCCGCATGAACAGCCCAGGCTCAAGCTGGTCTATGGGGATTTGAGTGACGGCAGCTATCTGGCATCTCTGGTGGCCGAGATTCAGCCGGACGAGGTGTATAACCTCGGCGCCCAGAGCCATGTGCGGGTCAGCTTTGATATGCCGATTTATACGGTCAACGTGGATGCACTCGGGACGCTACGTCTCTTGGAGGCGGTTTACAAGTTACACAAGCCGATCCGGTTCTATCAGGCCTCCAGCAGTGAGATGTACGGCAAGGTCATCGAGACACCGCAAACGGAAACCACCCCATTCTATCCGCGCAGTCCCTATGCCTGTGCCAAGGTCTACAGTTTCTATCAGACAGTCAACTATCGTGAGGCGTACGGTCTGTTTGCCTGCAATGGAATTTTGTTTAATCATGAATCTCCGCGTCGTGGGGAGACCTTTGTGACACGCAAGATCACGCGAGCGGCGACGCGGATCAAGCTGGGTCTGCAGGATAAGCTTTTCCTGGGGAATCTGGATGCCAAACGGGACTGGGGATATGCAGGCGATTATATCGAGGCCATGTGGATGATGCTCCAGCAGGACAAGCCGGATGATTATGTGATCGCTACGGGCCAGACCTATTCCGTTCGTGAATTCCTGGAAGAGGTATTCGGCCATCTGGACCTGGATTGGCAGGACTATGTAGAGATTGATCCGCGATACTATCGGCCCACGGAAGTGGATTTGCTGCTGGGAGATGCCTCGAAAGCCCGAAAAACGTTGGGATGGGAACCGAAGGTCAGCTTTCGGGATCTGGCGAAACTGATGACCGAGTCAGATCTGGAATTGGCGAGACGAGAGAAGATCCTCAAAGATCATGAGATGCAGGCACGATGAGTAATTACTTTGAAAATCGGCGTATTGTAGTAACCGGTGGGGCGGGCTTTCTGGGCGACTTTGTCATCGACGGTCTTACGAGACGCGGATGTCGACAGATTCTGATTCCGCGGATTGAGAATTATAATCTGGTACAGATGGCCGACATCGAGCGGATGTATGAAGATATGCAGCCGGATGTGGTGATCCATCTGGCAGCTGTAGTTGGGGGGATCGGGGCAAACCGAGAACATCCGGGCGAATTTTTTTACAAGAACCTGATGATGGGTGTACAACTGATTGAACAGGGACGACTGCGCGGGATCGAGAAGTTTGTAGCGATAGGGACGGTCTGTGCCTATCCCAAGTTCACACCGGTTCCCTTTAAAGAAGAAGCAATCTGGGACGGTTATCCAGAAGAGACCAATGCTCCGTACGGATTGGCCAAAAAAATGCTGCTGGTGCAATCGCAGGCCTATCGGCAGGAATATGGATTTAATTCGATCTTTTTATTGCCGGTGAATCTGTATGGACCTGGGGATAATTTCGAGCCGGCCAGCAGTCATGTGATTCCGGCGATTATCAAAAAGTGTGTCGATGCCATAGACCATGGCGATTCGACAATTGAGTGTTGGGGTTCGGGCGGCGCTTCGCGGGAGTTTATCTATGCCGCCGATGCCGCCGAGGGAATTTTGCTTGCAACCGAACACTATAACAGACCCGAAGTAGTCAATATCGGCTCCGGCTTCGAGATCACAATCAAGGACCTGGCGCACAGAATTGCCAACCTGACTGGTTTTACCGGTGAAATACGCTGGGACAGTTCCAAGCCGGACGGCCAGCCCAGACGGTGCCTGGATGTATCGAGGGCAAAGACCGAATTCGGCTTTGAAGCTCGGACCGGTTTCGATGAAGGGCTTAAGGCTACGATTGAATGGTATCGGGTGAATCAGGAGAGACTGTTCGTACAAAACAAATGACAGCGGAAACAGATACAAGTAAGACATTTGCCCTGATCGGCGTAGCCGGCTACATCGCTCCCCGTCATCTGCGGGCAATTAAAGACACCGGGAACATCCTGGTGGCAGCCCTGGACAAGAATGATTCAGTGGGTATCCTGGATTCGTATTTTCCGGAGGCAAGCTTTTTTACCGAATTCGAACGCTTCGACCGCCACCTGGAAAAACGGCGGCGCAAGGGCGAATCGGTCGATTATGTGACGATTTGCTCGCCGAACTATCTGCATGATGCGCATGTGCGGTTTGCCTTACGGATCGGGGCTGATGCGATCTGCGAAAAGCCGCTCGTGATCAATCCCTGGAATGTCGATGCCCTGACCGAGATCGAGAAAGAAAAGGGATGCAAGATCCACACAATTCTGCAGCTTCGTCTGCATCCGTCGATCCAGCAACTGAAACAGCTTGTGGAATCCGGACATACCGACAAGGTTTATGACGTGAATCTGACCTATATTACCAGCCGGGGCAGGTGGTACCTGGTCAGTTGGAAGGGGGATGTGAGCAAGTCAGGGGGGATCGCCAACAACATCGGGATTCATTTTTTTGACATGCTGACATGGATCTTTGGCCAAGTGAGACAAAATGTGGTGCATCGACTGGATGCGACACGGGCGGCAGGTTTTCTCGAACTGCAGCAGGCGCGAGTGCGATGGTTTCTTTCCCTGGAGCACAGCGACCTGCCGCAGGAACCCAGGGCCGATCAGCCGATGACATATCGCTCGATCCAAGTTGACGGTGAACAGATCGAATTTTCAACTGGATTTACTGATTTGCATACGGAGAGCTACAGACAGATTCTGCATGGCAATGGATTCGGAACCGAAACAGTATTGCCGTCGATTCAGATCGTCTCGGATATTCGTAACGCAACGCCGGTCGGTAAACAGGGGGAGTATCATCCGATGCTGGATCGGATTGGAGATTGAAGTAAATGACCAAGTCGCAGGGCAAAACGAATTATTTTGTGCATCCGACGGCCCGTGTGGATTTACCATGCAGGATTGGGGCCGACACAAAGATATGGCATTTTTGCCATGTTTGTGAGGGAGCAATAATCGGCTCACAGTGCAATCTGGGCCAGAATGTATTTGTCGCCGGCGGGGCGGTGATCGGCAGCCGAGTCAAGATTCAAAACAATGTCTCGGTGTATGCCGGGATTACGATTGAGGATGATGTATTCCTGGGACCGAGTTGCGTGCTGACCAATGTTACCAACCCACGGGCCCAGGTGGTTAGGAGGGGGATCTATGAAACCACATTGATCCGCCGTGGGGCGACGATCGGGGCCAATGCGACAATTGTGTGCGGGATTACGATCGGGCGATATGCGTTTGTCGGAGCCGGGGCGGTTGTGTCTAAGGATGTGCCCGACTATGCACTGATGGCGGGCGTGCCGGCCCGGCAAAAAGGATGGATGAGTCGACATGGGATTATCTTGCCCAGGCCGGATTCCGACGGTATTATGCGGTGCCCGGAAAGCGGCTATCTGTACAAGGAGGTAGAGCCGGGCATGGTGCAGTGCCTGGATCTGGATGAGGAGCAGCCGCTGCCGCCCGATAAGGCCGTCGGAACAAAGACGTACGATGAATATAAAGATCAATAATCTCTCTCAGATTCGAGAAGGGATGAAAATGCAGGAGAAACGGAATTCATGAAAGTGCCGTTATTGGATTTAATATCGCAGTATGCGACGATCAAGGAAGAAGTGCTGGCGCAGGTTAACGAAGTGCTGGATACGCAGCGTTGCATCGGCGGTCCGAAGGTGGAAGAGTTGGAAGAGGCTGTCGCTAAGGCATCCGGCTGTAAGTATGCCGTGGGTGTCTCCAGCGGGACCGACGCTCTTCTCAACAGCCTGATGAGCCTGGAGATCAAGTCGGGGGATGAAGTAATCACGACTCCGTTTACCTTTTTTGCCACGGTAGGGAGCATCTGGCGGGTGGGGGCCAAACCAGTGTTTGTGGATATCGATCCCAAGACGTTCAATCTCAATCCGGAACTGATCGAACCGGCGATTACCAAGAAGACCAAGGCGATTATGCCGGTGCATCTGTTCGGACAGATGGCCGATATGGACCCGATTATGGCGGTCGCAGGGCGAAACAGCCTGGCTGTTATTGAGGATGCCGCCCAGTCGATCACCAGCACCTACAAAGACAAGAAAGCCGGTTCCATCGGAACCTGCGGCTGTTTCAGCTTCTTTCCCAGCAAGAATCTGGGTGGAATCGGCGACGGCGGAATGGTCGTGACCAACGATGAGAGTCTGTATCATCGCTTGTTTATCATGCGTAATCACGGCATGGAGCCAAAGTACTATCATACATATGTGGGTGGCAATTTCCGTCTGGATCCGATTCAGGCGGCAACACTGCTGGTCAAGCTGCCGCATCTGAAGGCCTGGTCCAAGGCGCGGCGAAAGAATGCGGCTTATTACAATAAAAAGTTCAAGAACACACCGGTCCAGACGCCATTTGTGCGTGAGGATTGCGAGTCGATCTATAATCAGTACGTCATCCGCGTGCCGCGTCGTGATGAGATGGTAGAGTATCTCCGCAGCAGGGAAATCGGCTGCGAGATTTATTATCCTGTGCCGATGCATCTGCAGGAATGTTTTTCCTCGCTGAGATACAAAGAAGGTGACTTCCCGGAATCGGAAAAAGCAACCAAAGAAGTGCTGGCCCTGCCGGTCTATCCGGAACTGACCGATGAAATGAAAGATACGGTGGTTCAAGCAGTACTGGAATTTTTAGGGTAGGAATGCCTATCTCTTACAACCTTTTCAAACTGATCCGGCCCCATCATTGGATCAAGAACATCGTTGTTATTCTGCCGGTGATTTTCGGAATGCAGATGGGATCGGTTCAAGCCTGGCTGCAGGCCACTGTGGCGGCCGGGGTGTTTTGTCTTGCTTCGTCAGGAATGTACATTCTGAACGACATCTTTGACCGCAAAAATGATCGACAGCATCCCGTCAAACGAAAGAGGCCCATCGCAGCAGGCGATATCACCGTCGGTCATGCATGGGGATGGGCGACTATTCTGACCATTTCAGCATTGGTTATTGCTCTGGTTCTGTCACGAGGAGTTTTTATAGTAACAGTCGGCTTTCTCTTGTTGCAGATAGCGTATACGACGGTTTTCAAACACGCGGTCTTATTGGATGTAATCTGTATTGCATTGGGATTTGTCCTGCGTGCCGTTTGTGGGGCGGTTGCTATCGGTGTGGAGATCAGTCCGTGGCTGTTTATCTGCATGTTTACCCTATGCCTGTTCATGGGATTTTGCAAACGCTACAGTGAGGTCAAGATGTTTGCTGATGTGGAGGCAGCGCGGAATCACCGGGCTACGTTGCTCGATTACACGCCGGAGTTGTTGACGCATCTGATTACTCTGTCGGCGGGGATTGCAATCATGGCGTTTCTGGCATACAGTCTCAATGTACGAACCATAGAGCAATTCGGTACCTCCTATTTTGTTTATTCACTGCCTTTAGTTGTTTATGCCGTGTTTCGATTTGCCATGCTCTCCATGAACGGAGCCTACCAAGACCCAACGGATTTGATCCTACACGACAGACTTTTCCAGTTTTCGATCGTTCTTTGGATGCTTATGATTTTTTTCATTATTCAATTTGGCCCTGCATTGCAAGACTGGCTCCATTGTGAATAAGAATTCCTTGGTTGAACCAGTTTCCAAGAGAACGTTCCCGGTACGAGACTATCTTATTGTATTGGTAACGGCAATCCTCCTGTATACTCTGACCTGCGCTCCGGGGGCATTGTGGCAGGATAGCGGCATGTTTCAATACCGCATCTGGCAGACAGATCTGAGAGGAGGACTTGGTCTGGCACTGGCACACCCGTTGTACATTCTGCTGGGGCAATGCGCCAAACTGATTTCATGGGGAGAGTATGGATATCGGGTCAATCTGATTTCCTCACTGGCAGCCGCCTTCACCATAGCGAATGTTTTTCTGCTTTTGTACGGTTGGCTTGGAGCCCGACTTCCGGCAATCTTTGGTTGTGTCACACTGGGGCTTTCCTGGACGTTCTGGCAGCATGCGTGCATTGCCGAGGTGTATACTCTATATACGGCATTGTTTACCATAGAACTGCTCCTTATGGCGCAATATATTCAAAGTAAACGTCCTATGTTTGCCATTTTACTTGCGTTTGTGAATGGTCTGGCAATCGCAGCACATATGTGGGCTGTGATTCCTTTGGCGGTATATATTTCGTATTTTATGGTTCAGGTTTTTCGCCGTAAGCTTCGAGCCATTCATGTTGTATTGATGGTTCCGGCCTGGATTTTAGGGGCCTTGCCTTATATATGGTTAATCATAGAACGATGGATCAGTACGGGGAATTTTCTTGATACGCTGTGTTCAGCTTTTTTCGGGGATAATTGGAGCAGAGCCGTTTTAAACACATCTTTGTCCTGGCGTATCGTGGTGGAAAACCTTCTTTTTATCCTGCTGAGTTTTCCAACCCCGAGCCTCATTTTGTGTTTCGTTGGTGTTGTTACACTTATTCGCCGGCCATTGAAACGCCCTTTGTCATTTATGCTGTTGGCATTACTGGGTGCTTTTTTCCTCTTTGCGTTTCGTTATACCGTACCTGATCGATATGCTTTTTTTCTGCCTTTTTACTGCCTGGTTGCTGTTTATGCGGGGCTTGGCCTGCAAGTTCTTTTCCAACGATTTGGTTTATCTATAAGAGCTGGATTTATTCTGTTGTGCCTGGCTTTTCTGCCAATACCGGTTTATGCTGTTACCTATCGTGTGGCCCGCCAAATGAAGATTGATCTTGGAACGCGCCGTGAGATCCCATATCGGGATGAATATCGTTATTTTCTTTGTCCATGGCAGACAGGAAATGACGGACCGAGACGATTTGCCCGGGAGGCTTTGACGTCAATGGAACGCGATGCAGTCCTTCTGGCCGATGGGACTACGGTATATGCATTGTGGTATCAGCAGGAATTGCACAAGATTCGGCCGGATGTACGGATCGTTTCTCATCATGGAGACTATCAAAGTCCTTTGCCATATCCCGATCAAGAACAGTTTGAACAATGGCTCCGTTTGTGGCCCGTATATATCGTGTCTCCAGTTACGGGTTATTGCCCCAGTTATATCCTGACAGGCGCATATGAATTTGTCCCTGTTGATTCTGTGTATCAAGTACAGCCTGTAAAATCGATGGTTAGAGGGGAGAGTGTCTTATGAGTAAAGTGGCTGTCATCCGAACCACGCCGGAAACCGTTTTGCAGGATATTGAGCAGGCCATGAATTTAGCGGGTTTTGAAGAGACTCTCGATAAGCAGAGTCCAACCATTTTGAAAAACAACCTGTCCTGGCATCTGCTGTACCCGGCAGCCAATACCACACCATGGCAATTGGAAGGGGTGATTCTGGCAATGCGAAAGGCGGGTTTCCCGGACCTGGTCTGTGTGGAGAATGAGACCGTCGTGACCAGTGCATCCCGAGGGGAACGTCTGAATAAGCAGCGATTGATTTGTGAAAAACATAAAGTCCCCGTCAAATACAATTTCAAACCATCCGACATGAAATGGACTCCATATCAACCCAAGGCGGAAATGCTTGTGCTTGACAGGATCTTTCCAGAGGGGATTAATATCCCTGATTTTTTTCATGGTAAAAACATCGTACATCTGCCGACAGTGAAATGCCATATTTACACGAATATTACCGGTTCGATGAAAAATGCCTTCGGGGGATTACTGTCTAACCGTCGCCATTATTGTCATTCCCGAATTCATGAGACACTGGTGGATCTGTTGGCGATTCAGAAGGAAATTCACCCCGGTATATTTACGGTTACGGACGGCACAACGGCCGGCAACGGGCCGGGGCCCAGGACGATGCTCCCGGTGCAAAAGGATATTCTGATTGCTTCTTCGGACTGTGTGGCTGCCGATGCGGTTGCAGCCCGATTGATGGGATTTGAACCCATGGACCACGCTTTCATTCGTTTGGCACACGAGCGGGGTTTGGGAATTGGAAATATTCGAGAAATCGAGATTCTCGGCAACGTGGATATAGCCCGGGAAAATTGGGGTTTTTGCACAGGAAACAACACCGCTTCCAATGTCGGCAAACTTTTTTGGTTTGGACCGTTTCGGTGGATGCAAAAACTGTTGTTCCATACGCCTCTGGTTTACGCGTTTATTCTTGCTTCAGCCGTTTATCATGATCGATTCTGGTATCCTTTCAAGGGCAAAAAGATTGTCGATGAATGGCTGGCCGAGAGTCCGTGGGGAAGACATTTTGATGCATATGCCTCGGAATAAGGTTGTTCTTGAACGTTAAAAGATATTGAACGAATCCGCTCAAACTGCGACAAACAGTAAGTGTGCCCCGTGAAGAACAAACTTCTTTCACTGAGAGATTCCATTTGGTCCTTTTTGGGAAACAGGCTTTCCATATTTTACTACATGGATTGCAGATGTTAAGACTAATCCGATATCTTCGCAACAGCCAGTTTTTTAAAAACATATCGATTGTTATGACCGGCACAATCGTCGCGCAAGGCATTGGATTTGCGATCGCGCCGGTGATCAGTCGGCTGTTTACTCCTTCTGATTTTGGTGTGCTTGGATCATTTAATTCTGTTTTGATATTTCTCGCGGCATTCGTAACGCTGCAATACGCACAAGCTATCATGCTGCCCAAACGCGACCAAGACGCCGCCAATGTATTTGCAGCTTCGATTCTTTCTGTTTTTATCGTCAGCCTGATAGCCCTGTTGGTAGCGTATCTGTGCTCGGATTGGCTTCTGGAGCTTTTGAAATCGCCGCAGTCTGCATGGCTCCTGTGGTTTCTGCCTCTGGGTGTCTTCGTCGCCGGCATCAATCAATCGTTCCAGGCATGGTGCGTTCGGAGGAAGGCATTTGCGAAAACGGCTTCTTCACAAATGGTCCGGGCTGGCTCTATCGGTACACTTCAGATTGTGTCCGGCTTGCTCCATCAAGGTAGCGGCGGATTAATCACAAGTATCATCACAGCCAATGGGATTGCCAGCGTTAATCTATCTCGCCAGGTTTTCGTAACGGATAGGAAGCTCCTGAAGGAATCCCTCAATTGGAGACAGATCGGCAAGAAGGCCAAGGAATATCGGGATTTTCCCATTTATAGTGCAACACAGACTGCAATGAATGCCTTATCACAGGGATTACCCGTTCTCTTGTTGGCCCATTTCTACGGTATTGCCGTTGCTGGCGCTTATGCATTCGGCCTCAGGCTCCTGTCTGTACCGATTAATTTTGTGTTAATCGCACTGCGGCAGGTTCTTTTCCAGAAAGCGAGTGAAACCTATAACAAGGGCGGTCGTCTGCTACCCCTGTTCATCAAGATTACATCGGGATTGTTTGGAATAGCATCTATTCCTTCGTTGATACTGTTTATATGGGCTCCTCAGATTTTTACATGGATGTTTGGGGCGGAATGGCATACAGCGGGAATCTATGCCAGGTGGCTTATTCCGTGGATCGCCGTACTTTTTTGCAATGCACCTGCATCTTTGTGTGGACGAATACTTCGTCAACAGCGCAATCTATTCATATTTGAATTAATCGTTTTGGTATCCAGGGCGAGCGTTTTAGTGATAGGCGGTTTCTACTTATCTGCTTTACAGACAGTTATTCTGTTTTCTGTGCTTGGTTTCCTCTTGAATATGCTATTGATTCTATGGATCGGTAGTCTACTTGTGACAAGTGAAAAAAGTATATGCACACAATTAAAAAGTTAAAGCACACTAGAATAATGATTGTGAGATCGTATGATTAGGTATATTCGTATTGTTATATCTCAGTTGCCCGAACTAGGTGTCTGCGGCGTATTTTTAGCTGGTATCAGAAAACTGTTTTTGGGGATTGCTGGGTACATTTCCAAATCACAAAGAGAAAGACGCTGCCGTAGGAAGATCACCCATATATACGCGCACCACAAATTAAACCTCGAGGCGATTGATCCGGCCATAATAGGAGAACATGTTCGCATGTGGAGTGCTTTAAAGCGGAGAGTTAACACGAAATGGGCTCGGGTGTATATGTATGTTTCGGGCATTCACAGCGCAAAGTATATACCGGAGGATATCTTCTATGGGATGGTTCAACCATGTCTGAATTACAGTCCTATGGAAAAGGCGTTCTCTGACAAGAATCTTTATGATAAAGGACAATATCGCGATCTATTTCCTAAGACCCTGTTGAGAAATATCAATGGAATTTTATACGACAGTACCTATGCTCCTATTGTGGTTAAGGACCCACTCATGCAACTGCTGAACGGTTGTGACGAAGTGATTGTCAAACCGAGTATCGATTCAGGGGGGGGGAGATCCGTGGAATTATTTGTAAGAAATGATGACATATATATAAATCATAAAGGACATGTCTTGAGCTTGGCTCATCTGAATCAGATATTTGAGAAGAACTACATACTACAAGAGAAACTTACACAACATGAATCGCTGAGTCGATTTAATCAGTCTTCTGTCAACACAATAAGAGTGTTTACATATAGATCCGTAGTCACTGAGAAAGTTGTTGCTCTACATGCTGTTTTACGGATTGGGCGAGAGGGCAGTGTTGTGGATAACCAAGCATCAGGTGGAATTTCCGTAGGTATCGATAATGAAGGAGTCCTGAATAAATATGCAATCGATAAAATGGGAAACAAGTACTATCGTATCGGAACCATAGATCTACAACACACATATAAACTGATAAAGTTTGCGGAAATGATTGAGTTAGCCAGAAAGATTGCTACGGATTATTTGTATACGAGAATGCTTGGCTTTGACATAACACTTGATTCCGACCAAGCCATTAGGATTATAGAAATAAATAATGGAAGCATTGAAATTAATTTCCATCAGATGAATAGTGGGCCGCTTTTCGGTTGTTATACTGAAGAAGTCATTGATTACTGTGTCAAAAACAAACTCGGTGAAGAAGCAATTGCATGATAGATGCGTTTTGCCATTGAACATGGAGAATATGTCGTAAAGGGAGGCTAATGTGTTTCTATTAATTTGTCTGAGGCATGAAAAGAACCTCAAACTCAGGATATCATTTTATAGTAGTCCGGAATCCATTATCCAGAAAATAGAAGAGGTACAATCGTGGGTATATATCAGTCTCTCTTGAATAAAATTGCCGACTCAAAAACCATTAGGGGGTGGATCCCTGAGTCGATCAAAAGAATCTGTCGTGGACGATTGGGGACCGATGCATATCGACGTCGCATGTGGCGAGCGGGGAATGAATTTGCTGATATCGAACGAACATCTTCCTATCCCGCAACAATAAACGTCAGACTGGGGATTATTGAGGATATTACGCAACAGCACAAGCACTATATAGCGGCATGCCGTGATCTGCAAGTTCCTTATCGATTGCTGGATATTACCGGACCGGACTGGCTCGATGAGGTGCGAAATGCCGGAGTCGATGCCTTTTTGGTTTGGCCGTCGGTCTATATTACTGTCTGGAAACAAATGTTTGATGAGCGATTGAAAATCATTCATGAGCTTTATGGCGATGTGATCTATCCCAATTATGAGGCTCTCTGGCTTTATGAGAGTAAAAGGAGGGTGAAGTATTGGCTGGATAAAAATGGATTCCCCCACCCCCGAACATGGATATTTTATGACATGGATCAGGCGATCTGTTTTTCCCAAAAGGCGATGCTGCCTATTGTATATAAGACGGATCTTGGTGGTACCGTGTCGGGTGTGAGGATATTCCGCAACAGGAACCAATTGCAACGGTTCATAAGAAAATGTTTTCAGAAAGGGTTTATCCGGCAAAATGGGGACTCTCGTGATCGGCAATGGGGTTCGGTCCTTTTGCAAGAATATCTCCCGGACATAAGAGAATGGAGAATGATTCGCGTGGGGGATTCCTATTTTGGGTATGAAAAACTGAAGCGTGGGGATTTTCATAGCGGATCCCATGCATGGCGACATGGACGCCCTCCCGAATTGCTTTTGAATATAACCAAGGAAGTCACCGAAAAGGGGCAATTTAGGACCATGGATCTGGATATTTTTCTAACGGGAGATCAGACATTTTATATCAATGAATTGCAGGCTGTTTTCGGGATGGGCAATCCTTATGAAATGTGTATCGTAGATGAAAAACCGGGACGAATGATTATTAATGAACGGAATCAATGGGTATTTGAGGAAGGGAGTTTCTGCGATAATTATCTATGCAATCTAAGGGTAGAGGATGTATTGAATATTTTGGGATTATCTTATCGTGAATTATAAAATTTTCTAGTACATATAATTGGTGGTTTTTTACTTATGTATGATGTACTCAAAAGGGATTATCTTGTTGTCAGAAGCGGCAAATCGACTCTGTGTCGGATCCTATTCGAATTTTTCCGCAATGCAGGATTTCGGGCGGTCGTGTTGTATCGTCTTGGCCGGTGGTATCGTATGCATAAATTGGGATTGTTGGCACCAATTACCGAACGATTCATGCATCATTTAAGTCATTGTTGGATCAGCACCTTGGCGGAAATCGGTCCTGGTTTCAGAATTCCCCATGTTTGTGGGATTATTATTCCACCCGGCATTATCATAGGAGAGAACTGTGAAATTCGCCAGAACGTTACTTTAGGGGGGAATTATGGTAAGACCAATGCAAAAGGACGCACAAATCCAAGGCTTGGAAACAGTGTTTCGCTCGGCCCCGGCGCCGTTGTATTGGGCCCGGTCGAAATCGGTGACAATACGGTTATCGGAGCCAATGCGGTTGTTACGACCGATATTCCGCCGAATTCTGTGGTTGGCGCCTTTCGTGCTGAGATATTAGCCTATCGGATAGAAGGAAACACCTTTAAGAAACCAGTCCCCTCCTTCTCTCTGTCAAGAAAAGAAATTGCCGAGGAATTACGTACACTAGACGAAAGGATCAGAACGTTAGAGAGCGCAAGAGGACAGTGCGATGGAGGATGAAAGACTGTACTGTCGGGACAATACAATGACTCTACTTAAAATCTCCCCTTGCACAGTAGTACAAACGTGACGAAAAGCGGGAAAAATGAAATATACGGGTCTCTTTGGACTTTATGATTTCGTATACTATATGATATTGTAGTATGATGACGAATGCATCGGAGGGATATTATGGCGCCAATTATGCGTAAAAGCTTTGTTTTTTTTGGTTTCCTCGTATTTGTTGAGCTTGGCTTAATCTTTGGCCGGATGCTGCAGCCATATAATGAATCTCAGGAAAATACGTCTGTTCCGGTTTTCGAAGCTCAAGTACATCCGTTAATGTCTTATGATGGTTCACTTACATCGGTTTCCTCACAACTTGCGGATAAAAATACCGGAGTAGAAGGCACAAAACTTCTTGAGAACGATACCGAATCGTTTGAAGGCTTGGACACGTCGACATATCAAGTTATCTCATTAGAATCTATGGATATACAGTACTCCAATGAAGTACCAGCTCCCGAACCAATTACGATATCCATGGATTCCCTAACAGGAGATTCGGCCTCTTCACCAGTTGTTTCTATTTCAAGTGGAAGTGCAAGCGCTTCAGGTTTATCTGGATCAGGCTCAGGAACATCCGGCGTTTCCGGGGGAAATTCCTCGTCGTCGGAACCATCCAATTCGCCTAAGGACTCCGAGGATCAAAACACTTCACCTTCAGGGGGATCTGGCGGCGGCTCTGTTCTTGAAAAACCGGAAATTATTTGGTGTTACGGTGTTGGGCGACACCCCCTCCGATCCATGCAGATAGCTGTTGATTCGGGATTTATTACCAATGTGATTATGGCTGTCGGAAACCGAGAAACATCGGATCAGTTATACAAGCACTATGATACTGTACAACAGGCTGTTGCTATCACGAAACAGGCTGATATCAAACTGACATTGGTGCGTTATATGTGGCCTTCGTTACCCGAGGCGGCGCCCTTAAGTCTCGTGTTTGATCTGAACCATTATCTTCGTGAGATAGATCTTTTGAAACAGGAAGCGCGGCAGATCAATGCGGATTATATCGGATTTGATCTCGAACCATACAACAGCACGGAGATCAGACAATGGATTTCCCGGAAAAGAACATATCAGGATCGGAATGAAGAACGGTTGCGAGGTATTGTTTGGGAAGTCATAAAGAGGGCTGGTAAGGTCGATTATGTCTATCCTGCCGGCAGTATGTCTCCCTATAATCCTTATAACACCCTTGCTTTATTGGGGAAGAATCGGATTGCCGAAAGCACGTACTATAATAATCCGACATCCTTGCCTCAAATCAAATATCCTTATGAAATTTTTGGAGCATATCTGAATACGACAACAACAAATGAATACTTTCCTGGTTCGCCATATTTTTTGGTGGAAGATATATTTGAATCATCGGATCTCTGGTCAAAGAAAAAGGGTCTTTTCATGTATCCCAAAGAGGACAAGGCGCAAGAAGTGGCCGATGCCCTGCTCGCTTACCGAGATCGTATTCCGATAATAGAATAGTAGAGACCACAAATGTCATTTAGATGACAACCTTGGTGGAAGAAGCATATGCAAGTTATTATAGCAGGTGTTATTTTATTATTGTTACTTTTCGTAGCGGTCCGTCCCAAGTGGGGCGCATCTTTGGTCTGGCTTATTTTATTTACTTATCCGCATGGATGGTGGTACTACCAAGGTTTCCTGCCTTTGAACATCGGTTTCGACGATCTTTTCTGTATTTATCTGTTTATTATAGTCTTTTTTCGTAGGAATCTTTTTGAGGGAGTACCAATTCGATTCGGATATGCTTTTTGGGTTCTATTCGGATTCACCATGGTTGCAATTATTGCAGATTGTTCCGGTTTCATGCAATCTGCACAACTCACTGCAAAGACGGATTTAATTAAAGGAGTTTTAAAAAACGCTCAAGTCTTTGCCATGTTCTATGCCATTTTGCATTGTATCGATGATGAACAAGATCTGGCGAAACATTTAGCTATGCTTTCCGTGGCGGGCGTAATTGGGGCCCTTTTGGTGATCTTACAGCGTTATTTCCCATACCAACTGGAGATATTCGCCCTTCCAAAGACGTTTGAACAAGGGCTCACCTATGAGGCCCGCGGAGCGGGGGCCTTTATGAACGCTAATGGTGCAGCCAATGTTTTAGGGTGTTTGGCGCTATTACTGATACCTGCGATTCGCATACAAAAAAACACTATAATGAAGATCCTGCTCTGGTTAAGTGCGGGTATTCTTATTCTTGGCTTGATCCATACCCAATCCCGTTCAGGCTTCCTTATGTTTGGGGTCACTTTACTTTTTATTGTTTTTATCAGCCAGGATAGATCGATAGGTGTGTCAATATTGATTATGGGTGTTATTGTGGGCCTCGTTTTTTTGGGTTATTCACAGTTAGTTATAGAGAGATTTCGGGAGGCTTATAATCCCGCATCGGGAGAATGGGGAGGCAACGTATTGGGTCGTGTTAGGACGTGGGTGGGATACTTTGAGACAGCTACCGTTCAGGATTATATTTTTGGACAGGGCCCGATACAAGGTATAGCAAAAAATGGGATGGAGCCACATAGCGCTTATGTCGCTCTGGTCACGGTGTATGGGTTAGGTGGAGTTATATGGGCGTTTCTCTCGGTATATTATTTTTTCCGAAAAGCGATCCCGCTAGTAAGATCATTTTATCCCATGCTGGCAGCAGTGGGAAGGGGTTGTATTTGGCTTCTTATTGCATGGGGTATTTTTTCCAACACTTCCAATACGTTATCGCCCGGCTATGCACGTTTGATGCTGTTTCTCTGTGTTCTATTGCTGGATCGAGCTTCCTATTTTGCCGTCCAGCATCAATCAATGGGATATTGGGTGGGCACGGATGAGATGTTTATGATACCTGATGCCGATGTCGGTTCATTCAGCATGTAAATACAATGCGTCTTCTCTTCTTTGATTTTACGATTAATTTTGGCGGTGGACCGCAGGGGAGCTTGTATCTCTGTAAACGGTTAAGCGCCGAGAATGAGGTTCATGTCGTTGATGTCTATGGCATATGCAAAGAATACTGTGATGCCGTGCGCACCACAGGATTGCCTTTGCATGTCTTATATCCGAAAACCAGGAATACCTATATAGGCAGTAAGAATCAGCCCTTAAAACGATTATGGCGGATGGCTATGCAAGTCCCTGAATTTCTTCGGATTCGAAAGCGACTAATCCAAACAATCCTCGATATAGATCCGGATGTTGTCTGGATGAACACAGAAAAAGCCATGGCCTTTGCTGCCAGCAGTTGGAAACTGCGAAAATACCCTCTTGCGATGTATGTCCGGGGATGGGCAACGCCTGACCAGGTAAGTCCATTGTTATGCTGGCTTATGAAACGAAAAGTCTCTGCTGTCATTACACATGCGCAATCCTCCGTGGATCAATTGCGCAAACGAGGTGTTCCACAAGAAAAATTATACTGCACCCCGAATACAGTCGATTTTGATCAAGTACGAGAGAGCGCAAAGACTCCTTGTCATGATCCGCAACCTCGCATGAATAAGCACCCTATATTACTCCTGCCGGCAGCACGACCGGAGAGAGCCAAAGGGCATCATACAGCAGTGCAAGCCATTCATCTTCTGAAACAAAAAGGATTCGATCCTGTATTGTGGTTGCCCGGACGCGTTGCTACAGGAAACAGCGATGAGTTTTTGAAAGGTCTTCAGCAGAAGATTTGCGAATGGGACCTGACGGAAAATGTACAATTCCTCGGTTGGCGAACGGATTTGAACGCCCTGATCGCAGCTTGCGATATTGTGATTCTGCCTTCTCATACGGAAGGATTTCCCAGAGCAATACTGGAAGCTATGATTCTGGGTAAGCCAATTGTCACTACACCGGTTGGCGGAATTCCGGAAACCATAATCCATGGAGTTACGGGATTGCTGATTCATCTCGATGATGCTCCATCGCTGGTGCATTCGATTCTGGAGTTGCATACGCAGCCGGACCTTATAATGAATTTGACAAAAAACGCTTATGATCGCGTTTGTCTGTATCATTCTTCGCTTCAAAATACAAAGAGTATTTCAGCTATATTTAAAAGCATTCGAATTATGCGCGGGAGTGAAAAGAAGTAATGGGAGATGTTGAAGTAACGATCGGAACCGCCTTCTATAACGTTGGGCCGGCTATTCAGGACATGATTCGTTCTATTCTGACACAGACTTTTGAACGATGGGAACTTATTTTATTGGATGACGGTTCAACGGATGAAAGTTATCGATTGGCCGAAAGATTTAGGGATCCGCGGATCCGATTAGTTCGACGCTCTCAAAATTGTGGAATCCCGACGGTGCTTAATGCTATAACTGAGATGGCACAGGGGAATTATATTGCTCGGATGGATGCAGACGACCTTTCCAGTCCAACACGCATCGAAAAGCAACTCGCGTATCTACAAAATCATCCGGAGATAGATCTTGTCGGTACAGGCATTGTGTATTTGGATGAACATGAAAATCCAATCGGATCTACATCGCCTTCTGAGCAACACAAGAAAATCTGCGCAAATCCGGGGAAAGGAATTGGAATATCCCATGGTTCGATTTTAGCCAAGAAACGTTGGTTTGAAGATCATCTGTATGATGCTTCTCTTCGGCGTGGTTCAGATTATGAATTATTGCTTCGTTCTCATCAACAGAGTTGTTATGCTAATGTGTCGGAACCGCTTTACTATTATCGCTTGGCATCCTCATTTCGGTTGACAAAACAACTTTCTGCAAGATTGGGCCTTGCCCGGCATGTTTCTCAATACTATCGTCGAGAAAAACAATATGGCCATGTTTTGAGCAGTTTAATTGTGCCACCTCTCAAGTTTCTTGCCGAGGCGGGCCTCTGTTTATTGGGCCGGAAAGAGTATCTTTTATCAAGACGATATTCTCCTTTATCTAAGGAAGAGAGAGAGAAATATCGTATGGAACTGGAACAAATTAAATCAATACGGATCTAATAATATTGATCTGTTTGTCAGATATTGTATGAAAATCGCATTTATTACAGCTGTTCCAATCACGATGTTTTTCTATCGTGATCTGCTCCGCCATTTCATTGATAAAGGTCATGACGTTCATGCTTTGAGTTCCAATTTGCCGGAATTGTATCAAATTCAAGAACTGGGTTGTAAAGTCTTTCCTGTAGAGATATCTCGAAAGATTTCACCATGGACTGATCTAATGGCTGTATTGCGATTGATAGGATACTTTCGTCGATATAAGCCCCATGTCGTTCATGCCCATACTCCCAAGGGGGGACTCATAGGAATGGTGGCGTCTTTTCTGGCAAGTGTTCCCCATCGCATATATACGATTCATGGTTGTCCACTTGAAACGGCAAAGGGTTTAAAGAGGAAGCTGCTCTGGTTTTCGGATTGGCTTGCATGTCGTCTCGCGACCCATGTTCTCGTTGTTAGTGACAGCTTGCGCCAACTCTTCCTCACATTAAGAGTTTGTCCTGCCGAAAAAATGCAGATTTTAGGTAATGGAACAGCCTGTGGGATTGACGTTGAACGATTTTGTCCAACAAGACAAGTTACTGAACAATCGCGTGATTTCCGTCAACAATGGAGAATACCGGCTGATGGCGTTGTGTTTGGATACATAGGAAGGCTGGCTCCCGACAAAGGTATCGAGACGTTGATTACAAGTTTTACCAGTCTGTACGAACAACAGGATAATATACGATTACTCATCGTGGGCACCCTGGACTTATCGCGTGAACGGTTAAGCCCGACACTTCTCAGACAAATTGAAAATCACCCCGGAATCATTTGTACAGGATATGTGACAAACACTGTGCCGTATTATGAGGCTATCGATATTGTAATTTTAGCGTCTCGTAGAGAAGGTTTTGGTTTGGTTCTTCTGGAGGCCGCTGCCATGAAAAAACCATCCATTGCCACACGGGTAACAGGTTGTATTGATGCCGTGGTGGAAGGAGAAACGGGACTTTTGATCGATATCGATGACACAGAACAACTACTATATGCCATGAAAGTACTTTTGGAAGATCCGGCTCTAAGGGAACGAATGGGTATTGCTGGTCGAAAACGAGTCTGTGAGTTGTTTTCGATGAAACGGCTTATAACCGAGCATGTAAACTTCTATGAAAGCAAATGTCATAACAATCCTTGATTTAGGTATCGATATTCTTTATAAGCGATAGTATGAAAAATAAAATTGAGATTCAATGAGGTTCCTTTCTCAGACGAGTCAATCGGGAATTCAATTCGGGGCATAATTCTAAGTTTCTTTATAAATAATTACAGATCAGTAACAAAAATGCAGATTATGGTTATAACAGAAGAAGAAGAACTGTACCTCCCATTATCGATAGAGGTATTTTTAAATAAAATAAGTTCTGAGATTATGGAAGTTGTATGTGTTCGGAATCTAAGGCATTCAAATTGGTTTGTCACAATTTTAAAATTCTATCGAACATTTGGGATTAGACCTCTAATATCACATGCTTTTCGGATTGCCAGAGCAAAGTTACTGAATACATTTCCCGCTCTAAATCGTACCGGCCGTTTTTTTTCAATCAAAAACCTCTGTGACCACTATAAAGTTCCGTATTCAACTTGTGAGAATGTGAACGCGACGCCTTTTCTCCAAGATTTTCGAACCAAAGGGGTCGATTTGATTGTGGCGATATCGCCGTCACAGATATTTAAAGAAAAACTCATTTCTCTGCCACGGTATGGTTGCATCAACATTCATTCCTCCAAACTCCCCATGTATCGAGGTTTATATCCGACCTATTGGGCCATGTCCTGTGGGGAAAAAAGAATGGGAATAACGATTCATTACATAGAAAAAGGGATCGATACAGGCAAGATCATTGTGCAGGAAGAAGTTGAGATTCCGGCTGCTACAACACTCCATCACATGTTGACGGTTACAAAAATAAAAGGTGCTGAACTCGCAATCAAGGCAATAAAGCAAATTGAAAACGGATCAGTACAAAGCACATATGGCCAAGGATCAAGTTCGTATTATTCTTTTCCAACGGCACAGTCGTATCGTCAATTTAAGCAACGGGGATATAGATTATGGTGACCTGGATTATGTGGAATACGGCAATCGAGCCAACTTCCATTTCTTTGTTGAGGGCGTGGCTGAGAAACTCTTGCAATCTCCATCGTTTAGAGGCAAACTAGAAAAGAGAAAAAAAGTAATCAATGACTATACTGAAAAATAGAGATGTACGTTATTGTCCAATAATCTAAAGTACACCCCTTAAAGGTACGACGAGAGGTGTTATATGTGGGGCACCACGATTGAAAAATACGATCTTTACATCCTGACACATTGCCTTGAAAAAGAACGACCTTCCGATATATTAATCGAACAAACCTGCCTAGAAGTGGGAGAATTGTCGAACAGGCAGTGGCAAGAATTGGAAACATTGTATGGCCGATTTCGTATCATTTTCCTTCGCTGGCGATACGGCAAAAAAGGTGTAAAGATACATATGATTTATCATGAGAAGCAACTTGTCTACGCCCATTGGGAGGTTCCGGCTTCTATTATTGGACAAAGATATCCGTTTGTACAAAAAAATACAGTGGCTATTATCGCTTGCCTAACCAAGAAATCCTATCGTGGCAAAAGCATTTGTCCCATAGCAATACAAAGCAATCTGCAGTATCTTCCTTCCAATCAGGTCTGTTGGATATGGACTCGTAGAGAAAATTCTTCTTCCCGTCGAAGCATCTTGAAATCCGGGGGAAAGCCGATGGGATTCTGTGAGCGAAAAAAAAGGCTTTGGGGGGCGATTAACCATATCGATTATTCATGTCATCTCCTCGATAAAAACGATTAAGAGACGATGTGCATCCATGTCAGAAAGGGAATCAGTAGAAATCCAAATACCTCCATTGGATCTGATGTATTGTTCCGTCGAGGAACATTGTCGCTCGCTGTTGCGTATTAAAAATTTATCCTTTTGGTGGTATATCGGTGTGAATAAGACGTGGGGAAACTTCTCAATTCCATTTCAAGATCGAGAAGGTCGCTGGTGGTATCAAGTCAAACCGGGATTTTGTTGGCCGGTTGACCTTTATGTTCCTGTTGACAAACAGAGCATCTCACTTTCTTTTAGAAAAACGTTTATAGGATATCAGTGTCCGATAAATAATGCTTCATACTCAAATTCTAGCATGACAATTAATACCCTTCGTAATCTGACACAATATGGGATTCATTCCGTCAGTAAAAATAGAAGAAAAAAAATAAAAAAAGGCATGCATAGGACACATATTACAATCTTAAAAGAATATGACGAAAAAATATTTGATGAATGTCGTGAAATCTGGGCGGATTTATCTCGGAGAACGGGATGGAAACAACCATTGCTAAAAAAACGATTCGATCGAGAGTGGGGGCAGATGCTGTCCTGCCCGGGAATAACGATTTTACTGGCTCATGATGTACAATGTGGACGAATAGCGGGTTTCTATATTGTGAAGGTAATTGGAGATACGGCGTATGGAGATACCATCGCAGTTCATACAGATATGATGAACACATATGCCAATGATGCTTTACGTTTCACATTTCTGGTTTTGGCGTCTCGGATTCCCGGAATACGGCAGGCAAGTGCGGCGATTCGATCCAATTTAAAGGGTTTGGAGGCCTTCAAGCAAAGTATTGGATTTGTTCCGGAGGCCATGCCGGCTTATATTAAGTTGCGCCCCGGTATTGACTTCTTGCTTCGATTGATCAATCCAGAACAACTTCAACGCTTGAAAGGGAATTTTGATGAAGAGTCTGCTGGTTGATATTTCATTTGGATCACGGCACCCGTACGAACGACAGATATCCCTTTTCTTATTCTGATAGCGGACAATAAAATACTCCAAGAGTTAATGATTACCAGGCTTTATATGCCTATTGGGCTGATAAACAAATCAATTCCTGTATATAATACGCATCAGCTTGTACTTTCCTGATCTTCCGAAACTTGTATCGCGCCCCGCACTCCTTTCATTCGTAAATACCCTTTTTTCCAGACCCAAAGTCCTGATACGGCAAAGATAAGGATATAAGCAATCACTGCATATCGAGTGCGAATCTGACTCATGGCCAAACCCAATGCGGCATATATCCCAGCCAACAGATAGCAGATAAAAACAGTTTTCCGCAGGGGAATGCCCCGATCAATCATTTGATCATAAATATGTCCTCGATCCGACAGGAATAAAGGACGATGATTAACAAGACGCCGTACGAGTGCCGTTGCCGTATCGAGGATCGGCAAACCGAAGACAACTATGGAAGCCAGCCACCATCGGGGTATTTTTTCTGCAAAAAGCAACATTAGTGCAGCTACGGTAAATCCCAGCAACATGCTGCCAGCGTCCCCCATGAAGATTTTGGCGGGATGACGATTAAACGGCAAGAAGCCAAACACACCTCCTGCAAGAGCCAGACATACAATGACACGAACCGGATCGCCGGCCTGACTAAAGCCCCACGTACTTAAATGAATAGCCAATATCAGCATAGCAACTGTGATGATACCTGTCACACCTGCACATAAACCATCGAGGCCATCCAGAAGATTTAATGAATTGGTTGCACCCAGTACGAACAGAAAAACCACAGCGGTCCCAAGCCAGACTTCTACGATTTCAGGCATGGTCCAACTGAGAGCATCTGTGAAATAGTGTAATGCCGGTCGAATTCCACTCAAGACAAGCACAAGGCCTGCGACAGCTTGTCCGAGGATTTTGGTATGAGGTTTCATGTCATAAATATCGTCAATAATGCCGACGATGCAGGCAATGATAGCCCCTCCTCCAGTTCCGATCAGCCAATACGACGCTTTCTGGAAAGCCGTTAATCCGCGAATTTGCCATATGCCGACGGCAAGACCGCAAAGCAGGCCCGTTAGGATTCCTGCACCGCCCAGATAAGCCACCGGTTTAGTATGAGTTTTAACTACATGATCTGGTTTATCTACGATCCCAAAGCACAGTGCGATCTTCTTGCAAATCCATGTTCCCGCCAGTCCGCTGATAAAGGCGGTTACCAGAACCGGCCAATATTGTAGCACCCAAGTCAATGGGCGCTTATCTCCTATAAAATCATCGAAGATCATGATACATACTCACGTCGGTATCTGTCAACCAGACCTCGTTGTCATATCGAAGCATGAAGAGATTTTCTTTCCACCCATCGAATCGAATTACAGCTTTCTTTCCGAGATATTGATGAATGATCCATTTGGGAAAATCTGCACCTGCTTTTATGCTCAAGGGAGCCCCGCCTCCAAAACGAGGATTGATTTCAATAAAGTACAATTTTCCCTTTTTTTCAATTAATTGTACTGTGATTACACCCGGTCCGGCCCCCAGGATTTCCACCAGACGCCGTACTTCAGACATAATAGTTTCTTGTTTTATCGTTTGCGCCTTACTTACTTCTCCGCTGCGGACTTCGATTCGCTTACGGGGAACAATGCATCGCACGTGCATTGAAAAATCTACAAAGACATCACAGGTATATTCAGTCCCTTTAATATATTCTTGCACAATACAATTTGGGATACGGCGTCCGTGAAAACGTAATTCCTCTTTGTTTCGCACAATTGCATTTCCCCGGCTGGCATATCCGTCCCAGGGCTTTAAAAAAAGGGGATAACGAAGCCGTTTTTTCAGCGCAGTGCTCAATGTCCATGTTTTTGCTGTTAGAAATCCATGTCGTTGAAGAAAACGACATGTTTTTCGTTTATCTTGGCAAATATCAATTACTTCTGGTTGAGAAATTAGAACTCGACACCCCAATCGAGTGAAATCCTGCTGATGGATAGCGAGATTACGAAGATCCAGGTCAACCGTTGGGATAATGAGATTTACTTTCTCGCGATGAACAATGGAAAGTAAATCGGACACATATTTTGTGTGCTGGACCGGATGTACTAAATATCGTTTATCACAGTGTTGGAGGGCCGGACTTAGTGGATTCATTTCTGTCCCGATCAGACGGGGGATCATTCCTAGTTTTTTAATTGCCATGCGGAAACTCTGGCATAAAGAAACTCTGCGGCCTACGCAACAAAATAAAACAGTCAGATGTTTTTTCATTATATTGTTCTTTCAAAACTGTCTAATCAAATTAGGCTACCATTTTGATTCGGTCCTGTCTATAGGGCACGAGAATAGTTTGCCGGGTCCGATAAGACCAAAAATAAAAAAAGAACATGTAAGGGATTTATCGGTTCTCTATCGATGAGTCTGTACCATTTCATTCAAAATGTTTTTCTGAAACGTGCATTTTCACTTCATGGATTTGCTGGTGTCACCCTGAATGAGATAAAGTGTGCTCAGAAGGGCTTTATTAGGAGGTGGGTAAACGAACAAATAAGATTGATCTATATGTTTCTGAGCAGCGAAAAACAGACCAGCTAAATAAAATACTGCAAACAATAGCAAAACAGGCAAGTGCACAATCTATTGCCCAGATTCGACGATCAAAGAGGAGCTCCGTTAGTTTCACTGCGATCAATAGTCCAAAAGGACCGGTCATGGCAATGCCTATCCATTGCAGACCTTCCCATCGAGTGTTCTTATAGGAGGTCCTTCCGATATATTGGATCCACACTAAAGTAAAGAAGGCGTATCCCAGGAAGTGGAAACCCGTATTGAGAAAAGGTTGATCATTCAACAAATCAATCCGTGCCAGATTTGAAATACAGAAGATGAAAATAGCTGCTATTAGCAATAGAGCCGGCCAGAAAGAAAAGATCGATAGAATCCCCAATCCCAGAAGGGATCCGAAAATATCGGCTAAAAAATCCATCTCATCCGCCGACCGTCCCATCCACCCCTGAAGTACTTCATCCATAATCCCATACAACACGATAACAGCTAAAACCATCCAGACTTTGGGTTGATTCCATCGTACTCGTTCATAGGGATTAATCGCAAGCCAGACAAGAAACACCAGGCCCAGATAGGCCAGGATATGCATCACTTTATCGCTCATGCCGGACCTCCGAGCCAGGTCCAGGATAGGGATATGTGTTAACACAAAGAGACCCGGCCAGTAAAAGGCCAGGCAAAGAAGAATATACTTATGTCGTCGTAATATTTTCATACTGTCAAACCGATCGTATATCGGGCTCATCCCTTGTATCAATCTTTTTTACAAGACCCTGCCTCCCATGAGGAAGAGCCAATCGAATATCATCGTGACGATTACCACGGACGCGGTTACCCCATGAATCCATCGTAATATGCTCGGGACCGGTCGAGGGTGTGCCAGCAAAGCCCAGATGCGATAGGGAATTTGCAGTACGAGAAAGAAAAATAACGGAGGACCGACAGGATGATATTCGAATGCTTCTAATACTTGACCTCGTCGAATGGCCGAAAACGATCGCATCAAACCAGCCGATGCGCATTTAACTCCAAACACATCATCCAGAAAACAATAGAATCTCCATCTCATACCGAGCGTGTCTTGAGCAATTTTTTCGGTTGGGATCAGAGTCGCAACAAGAAGAATCGTCAGGCATACAAAAAAGATCAGTCCGTTTACAATTCGCCCTCGGGCGATTCGACTAAACCGCTTTACAAATCGAGAACGTCTTTTATGCTTCTTTATCATTGGTTTTATTGCATCAGGAAATCGCTTTTCCTACTCTAGATCGACAAATTCCTATGACAGCTTTGCTTTTGAAGCTTTTTAATGATTCATATCCCAGACTTCACTCTATGATAACGGCAGGATTGGATTGTGAGGGGCTCTATGGCACCTTATTAAGAGTGTAACACATAAAAGATATCTAGTATTACCATATTTAGAGTGGACATTATAAAAAAAGGCGTTTCGGTGGTGGCCGAAACGCCTGTACGAAGGTTTGGCTTCCTTCCTCCCGGGCGCCCAAAGTTATCGAGCGTCGGAAATTCGCCCAGAGACATAATCTCGTCCCTTCCAAATATATCTCCTGTGCGCCGGGTCGCTGTTATTTAAACCATCGTTCCGATCTGACAGGAGGTCAAACATTTTTCTTAGGGCAGTGCCACCTGTATGGCACTCTCAGAAAAAAAACTTTCTTGGAAGTGCATTCCCGGCTCATCAGGAGATGCTGAAGTTCAAAAAATCCTTTACAAAATGCCCGCTTGAAGGACAATAAACGGTCGCTTTTTCAACAGTCTGGGCCATAGAGGGTCTAATGATTGAAACAATTGACCGGACATGCTATTTGAGGAAAGGGAAAATCATGCGGAAGCTGGCAGTTCTGGCGTGTATTGGGGCGATATTAGGATTGTTTTCCTGTGGTAAAGAGGAGCCTTCCGGGCCGAAAAAGCTTACTATCGCGGTTATTCCCAAAGGCACGACACATGTATTCTGGAAATCTGTAGAAGCGGGTGCTAAAAAAGCTGGTGCAGAACTGGATGTTAATATTATCTGGAAAGGCCCCCTCAAAGAGAGTGACCGGGCCGATCAAATCAAGCTGGTCGAACAGTTCATTGCTGAGGGAGTCGATGGAATCGTACTGGCGCCTCTGGATTTTGAGGCTTTGGCCAGACCCGTACAAAGTGCGATGGAACGGAATATTCCGGTTGTCGTGTTCGATTCTGCTTTACGGGGGGAGCCAGGCAGGGATTTTGTGAGTTTTGTGGCTACCAATAATCGCAAGGGTGGCCAAATGGCTGGCGAGCAACTGGCCAAACTGCTCAACGAAAAGGGCAAAGTCGTCCTCCTACGGTATGCCGTGGGTTCGGCAAGCACGGAGGAACGAGAAGCAGGTTTTTTGGAAGTAATGAAGCAGAAACCTGACATTACTATGCTGGTAGATAATCGTTATGGAGGAGCGACTGTAGGCGAGGCCAAAAATGAGTCCATGAAACTGATCGACCAGCTCAAGGAGGCTGATGGAGTATTTTGTCCGAACGAATCAAGCACGTTGGGTATGCTGGGAGCGCTGCGGGATAATGGTCTTGCCGGGAAAACCACCTTTGTGGGATTTGACGCAACGCCTCCGTTGGTCGAGGCTCTTCGCCAGGGGCACATTAAGGCTTTGGTAGCACAAGATCCGACACGCATGGGCTATGAAGGCGTCAAAACAGTCGTTGCTCATCTGAAGGGCCAATCCGTCCCGCCTGTGGTCGATACAGGAGTTCGTCTGGTAACTCCCGAGAATCTTAATGATCCGGAAATGAAGAAGTTTCTGGGACAGGAATAGACATGGTTGATCTGCCGGATACCGCCTCATCTCCTAAGGTTGATGCAATGTCAGACTATCGCTTGCGTATGAAGGAGATCTGTAAGCGATTTGGTGCGACCATTGCACTGGATGGGGTTGATCTGGCCGTTCGAGGGGGACAAGTGCTGGCTTTGGTAGGGGAAAACGGAGCCGGGAAAAGCACGCTTATGAAGGTTTTATCCGGTGCCCATCCTGCCGATGAAGGGCAAATGTGGCTGGATGGCAGGCCATATCAACCTCGTAATCCTCTGGATGCCCGTCGAGCAGGTGTGGGCATGATTTATCAGGAATTGTCCCTGGCCCGTCATTTGTCGGTCATGGAGAATATTCTTCTTGGTATGGAGCCAACGATTGGTCCCTTTATGAACTGGACGTCCATTCGACAACGAGCGTCCGAGGCAATGGGGCAATTGGGGCGTCCGGATATTCCGCTGGAGGCTCCCGTCATGCGGTTGTCGGTTGCCGAACAGCAAATGGTGGAAATAGCCCGTGCGGTAGCTATCGGTTGTCGGGTGCTGATCCTAGACGAGCCCACGAGCAGTTTAACCAAAAAAGACACCCTGCACCTGTTCGATCTGGTCAGGCATCTTAAGGCGAAGGGGCATGCGATTGTCTATATCTCACATTTTCTGGAAGAGGTAAAAGAAATCAGCGACTGTTTTACGGTGCTTCGGGATGGGCACAGCGTAGGTCAAGGGGTGACTTCGGAAGTGCCGACAGGTCAGATTATCGCGATGATGGTGGGGCGAACCGTGGAGCAACTTTATCCCCGTTCACCACGAAAACCCGGGCAGGCAGTGCTGGAGGTGCAGGATCTTGTCGGATCGGAAAAACCGCGGTCTGCATCCCTGACGTTGCATCAAGGTGAGGTTCTTGGTATTGCCGGTCTGGTGGGAGCAGGACGGACAGAGCTGATTCGTACCATTTTTGGTTTAGCCCCGGTTGAAAGTGGGAAAATCCGGATTGGCGCCTATGTAGGGCCAGCTTCTGCTAGTCGCCGCTGGATGCAGGGAATGGGGATTGTCAGCGAAGACCGTAAGCTGGAAGGACTTGCGTTATCTCTGAATATTGCAGACAACGTGACTCTTTCCCGTTTGCCCGCTCTGTTAACACCTCGTTGGCAGGATGAACAGACGAATCGATGGATCGATCGGCTGGGGATCAAATGCCGCAGTCCACGGCAATTGGTAAGCGATTTGTCCGGAGGCAATCAGCAAAAGGTGGCCGTTGCCCGTCTGTTGTATCATGATGTGGATGTGTTGTTGCTGGATGAGCCCACGCGGGGAATTGATGTGGCGGCCAAGGCCCAGATTTATCAGGTAATTAACGACCTGGCCTGTCGAGGCAAGGCGGTGATTGTGGTCAGCAGCTACTTGCCTGAGTTGATGGGGATTTGTGACCGTATCGCTGTGATGTGCCGTGGCGTGCTTTCCCGGGCGCGACCGGTTGAGGAAATTGATGAACATCAGATCATGCTGGAGGCTACCGGCGCCGGAGAGAATGTATGACAACTGTTTCTTCTGACTCGGCCAATCCCGTTTCTTCCCGTTTTGGTTGGAGTGATCTCCTAACACGATTGGGACCGCTGATTGGTTTACTATTTGTTCTGGTTCTGTTTTCGATTCTGGAACCACAGAAATTTTTACGATTAAACAATTTTGAATTGATTCTTCGTCAGACAGCGGTGGTGGGCACAGCGGCTTTGGGAATGACCCTGATTATCATCTCCGGCGGGATCGATCTGTCAGTGGGTTCGGCAATCGCTCTGCATACGGTTGTGATTGCGTTACTGTTGCGAGGAGGGATTCCAGCCTTGGGGGCGGCAACGGGAGGGATTATTGTAGCGGCTTTGTGCGGTTGTTTGATCGGACTGTTAATCACGCGGCTGAAACTGGCCCCTTTTATTATCACTCTGGGAATGTGGGGCTCGTTACGGGGCACGGCCAAAGGGCTTGCCGATAATTCCATGGTATATCCGCCTGGAACATTTCTCAATGAGCTATTACGCCCTCTTAGTCCGGATCATATCTGGCTTTTGACACCGGGAGCATGGATGATGCTGTTGCTGGCGGTGCTGGTCGCTGCGATGCTTCGGTACACGCGATTCGGTCGGCATATCTTTGCCATTGGCTCCAATGAACAGACAGCGCGTCTGTGCGGGATCAATGTTGAATGGACAAAACTTCGAATTTATATGCTGGCCGCCGCCCTTGCCGGGGTGGCGGGACTCTTACAATTTTCCTATCTGACGATGGGGGACCCAACCACGGCTACGGGGATGGAACTGGACGTTATTGCGGCGGTCGTCATCGGAGGGGCGAGCCTTTCCGGCGGGCAGGGTTCGATTCTGGGATCACTTGTGGGAGCCTTGATTATGACGATTGTTTCCAACGGCTGTACTAAAATGGAGCTGGATAACTGGGTGCAGGAGATCGTAACCGGCGGAATTATTATCCTGGCGGTAACCCTGGATCGACTGCGGCATCGTCGAACGGTATAGAGAAAATCAATAAGAAAGGGACGTGTGAAGCTGGGTAAATATTCTATGGGAATAGGGGATCGCTTTGCCCATCAGGGGAAAGCGCAACTTGCGGCACTGTTTCTAGCACGCAGACAGGGCATTAATATCACACCGGTATGGAATAAATCCTATCGGGAACATACAATCATTGGAACCAGCCCGGATACAGTTCGTTCCGAGGCAGATGCAGCAGTAAAAAAACTATTGTGGGATGGACCGTATTTTGTAGATGCCGACCACATTAACCTCAATACTGTGGATTGTTTCCTTGAAAGCAGTGATTTTTTTACCCTGGATGTTGCCGACTCTATCGGACAAGCTCCCGATCCAGTGGAATTGGATGCGTTTGTGCGGTCCTGCGAAAACTACGTGGGAGAAATCAAGATCGAAGGAATCAATGAATCCTTACAGGTTTCTTTGGAGGACGTTCGGCGCATTGGAAATAAATTTCTGCCGGCGGTTCAGGAAGCTGGTAAGATTTATCGACATATTGCGGACCGTAAAGGGGAAGGCAACTTTATCACGGAAGTGAGTGTTGATGAGTCGAATGAGCCTCAGAATCCGATGGAATTGCTATTTATCCTGTGTGCTCTGGCCCATGAAGGAATTTCGATTCAGACGATTGCTCCCAAATTTACCGGCCGGTTCAACAAAGGTGTGGATTATGTAGGAAATGTGAAGCAATTCACGAAGGAATTCAACGAAGATATCGCGGTGATTCGATTTGCAGTTGAGCAGTTTGGATTACCGACGGATTTGAAGCTGAGTGTGCATTCAGGTAGTGACAAATTCAGTTTGTACGGGCCGATCCATAACGCCTTGCGACGGTTTGATGCGGGTGTTCATCTCAAGACAGCCGGAACTACATGGCTGGAGGAGTTGATTGGGCTAGCCTCAGTTGGTGGTGACGGTCTTGCTATTGCCAAAGATATCTATGAACAAGCTTTGGGCAGATATGAAGAATTGTGTGGTCCTTATTCGACCGTGATTGATATTGATCAAAACAAACTGCCGACAGCCGGACAAGTCCGCGAATGGAACGGGGATGGTTTTACCCTGACTCTGCGACATAATCCGACCTGCGAAAAATACAACCTGCATTTTCGACAGATGTTGCACCTGAGCTATAAAATTGCCGCCGAAATGGGACAGCGATTTACCGGCGCCCTCGAAAAACACGAGGCGGTTATTGCCGAATACGTGACCGAAAACCTCTTTGAGAGGCATATCCAGCCGATTTTCCTGGGGCAGATTTAGCTGTTGGAACGGTCGTTCTGATTTCGATTTCGGTAGGAGCCGCCATTTCTGGAGGAGGATGATCCTTTGTCGAATTTACCAAAAATCATTCTGCCTGCGCTGGTTTGCAGGGCGCTGGTAACGGTCAACTGGATCGTAGCGCCGATCTGTTCGCGGCCTTCTTCAACGACGACCATTGTCCCGTCATCCAGATAGCCGATCCCCTGTCGGGGCTCCTCCCCGGCTTTGATAATACGAACCTGCATCGTCTCACCGGGCAGAACGACCGTTTTTAAGGCGTTGGCCATGTCGTTGATGTTGATTACATCGACACCGCGAAGTTGAGCGACTTTATTGAGGTTGTAGTCATTCGTAATCAGCCGCCCGTCACAATTTTTCGTGAAAGCTACCAGCTTGTGATCGACCTCGGCCTTGGCGTCCAGGCCTGGCGGGGGTGTATCATCGACCTCCACTTCCACTATGGCGCTGGTTTGGAGTTTGTTCAGGATATCCAGACCGCGACGGCCCCGGTTGCGTTTCATTTTGTCGGAAGAGTCGGCAATTAATTGCAACTCATTCAGGATAAATCGCGGCACAATCAAGGGAGCGTCGAACAGGCGGGTCTGGGCGATATCGGCAATCCGGCCGTCAATGATAACTGAAGTGTCCAGTACCAAAGGCCGCAAACCCTTGGTCTGGCGAGAAAATTCCACGTAAGGAATCACAAAGCGAACATCGTCCTTGGTCTGGATGACCATACTGACGGTCAGGTAGCAGATGCAGATGGCCATGAGCCATTTGGAGATGCGTACGGTGTCTTCGGCCCAGCCCAGGTTCCAGATGTCATTGATCATTTCGATCACCGGGGACAGGGCCCAGCTAATCAGGGCACCGACAAGGATACCGAAAAAAATGCCGGCCAGGGCATTGAGCGACTTTTTGGGTGTGAGCCATTCGACAGCGATTACCAGGACGGCAATGGAAACGCCTATGATGAAAATGGCCATGTAATCTTCTGTGCTGGAACTATCTTTTTTTACCTCTACCGCCTTTCGAGTGGCTTCAAGGGCCCCTGTCATGTCGCCTTTTTTTTCCATTTCTGCAGCAAGCCGGAGGTAGGTTTCCGAATCCGGCGGAAGCTCGGAACGGCTTTGATGATAGTTAATGCTGACAAATAGAAATGCGATGATAACGGACAGAAACAAAGCACGAATAAAGTATAAAAGCATGACTCCAATCTCCTTAATAACATATATGAAAGAATGAGTTTAATGATACAAAGTATAAATTGATGATCGTAAAACGCTTTCGATTAAAATGGGCACAATATCAAAGAACATAAAACATAGTGCTTATTATATATCGAAAGGCAAGTCCAGACCAGAAAAGTTTTCTTACCAAAAAGGAGATTAATGTATGGCGGGCAAGAAAAATGACGTCCGATAAAATTCATTCATGTTTTACGCCATAAAAAGTTGTCCTTCCGAAGGCGGAGCTGGGTAAAAGTTTCAACATCTGCTGCCCGGAGAAAGGGATTGGTTCGTTTTTCTTTTTGGATCGTAGAAGGCACATGGGGAGTTCTACATTGCAGTTGTCGGATTGTGTTAAGGGCCTCTTTGACATAGGGATTGTCCGGTTCGACGGTCAATGCGAAGCGGTAATCCTCTTCGGTATAGTCATGGCCGGGATAAACAAGTGTTTCATCGACAAGGGCCGCTAGTTTTTGCAGGGAGTCATACATCGTGTTCATGTCGGTTTCGAGCATCCTTCCACAGCCGGCGATAAAAAGGGTATCACCCGTGAATAGGTTATTCGTGTTTTCAGGACTGCTGATCAAATATGAAACACTATCCCTGGTATGACCGGGGGTGGCAATGGTCAGGACGATCAATCCGTCGATTGTTAATTGTCGTCTGTCGTTTTCCGGGTTCGGCTCGATTACTTTGGTATCATGTCGTTTCGTCAATTCTGCGACACCGCCGGTATGATCGGAGTGATGATGAGTCAGCAAGATGTGAGTGGGTATCACATCCCTTTGCTCACAGAATCGGATAACAGGATCGGATATACCGGGATCAATAATGAGAGTTTTTTTCTCTGCATACAGCACGAGATAAATATAATTATCTCCCATCGCCCGCAGTGTGATGACACCGTCCATAATCCTTCCGATTTCATACAACTCTGTTTCTCATTGTTCATTATAGATATGTGACTGGCGGTGGGAAAGCTCTGATTGAAGATTTCGAAAGACTTTTAAAGGGAAGTGCAGAGGCTCATACTTGCGTTGTCGGCCTGATGTGAGTAGCTTAAGGGAAGGACCATTACTGAAAGGAGAATAGCGATGGCCAAAACAGCATTAGTACCGATTGCGGATGGGACGGAGGAAATTGAGGCTGTAACGATGATTGACACTCTACGCCGGGCAGGTGTGGAGGTAACGGTGGCATCAGTGGGGGCGAAGCAAATTCAAGCATCCCGCCGAGTCAATTTGGTGGCTGACCGTATGATCAGTGATTGTCTGAATGTGGTGTTCGATCTGATTGCGTTACCCGGTGGTCTTCCGGGAGCTGAACATCTGCGGGACAGCGCAGAACTGACACAAATGCTTACAGACCAGGCCGCAACAGGAAGGTTGTTTGCGGCGATTTGTGCGTCTCCGGCGGTCGTGCTGGCTCATCACAGGTTGCTGAAAGATCGGAAGGTGACTGGATATCCCACAACATCCGATAAACTTGGACGGAATTTTGTTGATGAACCGGTTGTGGTGGACGGCAATTGTATTACAAGCCAGGGGCCAGGGACAGCGATGGTATTTTCATTGAAATTGGTTGAGTTGCTTTGCGGGGAGCAAAGAGCCAGAGAAGTAGCCAAGGCTATGTTGTTTACCCTGTAATTCAGCGCAGGATGCTTACAGCGTATTATTTTTCTGGTCTGAATTCAAGGTATATCGAACCGAACCCGTGAATCGAACTTCTTATCTTTCTTGATTTTATGGAAATTTCTTTTGGTGATGCTACCAATAGTTTGTCGCAAATGAACGAAAATAGCTGCGCGTAAGCCATAAAAATTTCGTTAAACGCTGAAAATCGCTTGCTTTTGGGGGTCGGTTATCATACAATACGGGGTGAAAGAAATGACTGTGTGACTCTGGAGGTGTACATAGGGTTGGGTGATACAAGAGTGTATAATTGTTTCCCATTTCTTTACAGCATGTCTATGCTTGGCAGAAGGGATCTGTCAACAGGCGTTATCAGTAATATTACACAATGTGGGGTTTTTCTGTGCGCTGGCTTTGCCAAAATAGTGCAGTTTTCTTCATGAAAGAAGCGATATTGATAGCTGTTAACGGTAGTTTGTAAGTGTAAATTGAAAAGTAGTGATATATGTTTTTTTTGGAGGACTCATGCAATGAAAGCAAAACGTATTCTTTTTCTGATGGCATTTGTTGTGTGCCTTTCTGCCGTGGCCGAACAGGCAATCGCGCAGGATTTGATTACATCGGTGACCCGGCGAGGTGGCAGTACCCAGGTTGAGCCTACGCTGGGCGGTATTCTTCAAGAAGGAAGTCTGGCCATGATGGATCGTACACATGTGTACAAAAACATCCCAGACTATCTGGTGGGTATCTCTGAGTATGTCAGGATCGATAATGACGATAGATCTACGGCGGATCTTCTGATCGATATTGTTCTGGCGACACGGGCGGATGTGTATCTGTTTATAGATTACCGGGTTGGAGATGACAGTAACACCGATCCTCCGACCTTTACCAGTGTGATGACCTGGGTAGCCGAGATGGGATTTGTCGATACGGGAGACAAGCTTGATATCGACGAGGGCAATGACGGAAGCATCAACCAGTATTTTCGAATTTACAAGGCCCTGCTTCCCGCCGGGCTCCACACGTTCAAGGAACAAAATTCAGGTGGCATAAACGTATATGGTATTGCTGCGATTGGGAACGATCCGACCTTTAATCCTGCGCCTGTCGTTGATGTCTCTCCGAATTATCAGAAGATATATCTTGGTGGAACCGCTGCAATGAGCGTTACGGTTACGGATGAGGATCCGGAAGAAGGCGATCCGGGTGTTTTGAGCTGGACCTGGGCTAAAGAATCCGGACCCGGAGATGTAACCTTTGCTCCTTCGTCTGATAACGAAAGCGCTGTTACCGCCCAGTTCGATGCCAAAGGTTTGTATGAGATTATTGTACAGGCCACCGACGGCACTAAGGATGCCAACGACGTGGCGATCGTTCGTGTCGTCGACCATGCTGACGAAGTACTCATGGCTCATTATCCGCTCGATGGTGATGGGCTCGATGCTGTTGGTGATATTGATATGGTAGCCGTTGGTAATGCAGACTATACAGATGGTGCTTTAGGGCAGGCTGCAACCCTGGATGGTGCTGGCGACTTTTTTATCCAGACAGATCCGAATATACCCCTTGGCGATCTTCTTAATGACGGGTATGGAATAACGGTATCCTGCTGGATAAAGTCAAATGTATACGATACAGACAATGGCTTCCTTATCTTCCAGCCTCCGGCGGGCGCTGACGATATGGATATGCGTTATGATGAGGCGGGAGCCACCGGCGACGGTGATGCAGTCCTTAAATTGGGAATTACAACCACTACCGGTATATTGCAGGTAGAAACATCCAATCAATCGCAGAGCACCAACTGGCAGCATGTTGTAATGACATGGGAAACCGGTGAACAAATCAAAGGTTATATCAACGGTGCTGAGGAAGCTTATACCGCCCAGAGCGGTGCCGGCGATGGCGTATTAAGCGGCCTTGGAGCACTCATTATTGGTCGCGGCGGCAAGGATACCGATCCTAATACAATGGGGTGGGACGGTCTGATTGACGATGTGCGGATCTACAACTATGCCCTGCCGCTGGAAGATTCTCAGTATACAAGCATTCGATCATTAGCGGCTATGGGCCCGCTGCCTCCTATCGTTTCAGTTGTACCGTTTGAAGATCCGGTGGTGTATCGAGATGACCAACAAATCCCCTTGGAGGGTAGTGTGGAAGATTATGGCCAGGGCGGTCTGACGGATGTGACGATTCTCTGGACCACTGTTTCGGGGCCGGAAGAAGGTGTCGAAGCAGTCTTTGCCGATCCGAGCGATCCGGCAACAACAGTCAGCTTCCCGAAGTCGGAAAGTGGCAACATCTATTTTGGTACCTATGTACTGCGATTGACAGCGATCGATGTCGAAGCCAATGCCGAAGTCTATGTTGAGATTGAGATAGAAATAGTCCCTCCGAGCTGTCAGGATGTGATTGACGCCGGTCTGATACTAGATGGCGATATCAACAAGGATTGCCGTGTCACGCTGGAAGATTTTGCGATTCTGGCGGCCAACTGGGCTAAGTGCAATCACCCGGCCGATCCGGCTTGTGACTGGCCGTTCTAAACAGTGCTTTTTGGTTTGTAAACAATCTAAGGGCCGGGCTTTCGAAGATTCGAAGCCCGGCCTTTTTCTTCCGGGAAGATTCTTGTGTATAAACGTCCGGAAGATTGACTTTTTAGGGCTGTCGGAGTATAATAAGGACATAGGGGGCAGGTTGAGGACAATGACCGGCGGCAGAAGTCCGCTTCCTTGATCGTTTGTGTGAACGGCGATGTTTGTAAGAAGCGGCATGCGAATACAATGGCTTTCTCATCAGGATTGAGGTCATGTCTATGTGGAGATGGCGCTGTGTCTTGTGGATAGCGGCTCTGGTTTGTATTGGGAGTTCCCTCCCGGCAGCCGGTGTGATGGTGAATTTCCAGCCTTCAGATTCCCAGGTTCCCGCGGGTTATGTTCCCGATTCGGGTGAGGCTTTCGGGAATCGGAATAATGGGTATACCTATGGCTGGCAGAGCCCGAACAGCAAGGTTTATGACCGGTTGGATGAGCATGCCGACCAGCGCTACGACACGAATGCGTATTTTGATTCCACCGGCGTTTGGGAAATCGCCCTGGAAGAAGATGAATACGAACTATTTATCGTTTGCGGAGACGCTCTTTACACCAATCAGGTCAACACCATCGAGGTCGAAGGAGTCAAACTGACCGATCCGGATGGAGTGGATTATTTCGATGAATATGAGATGACTGTGATGGTGACCGACAGTCGCCTGACCATCGGTCAGGCATTTGGTGGCTCAAACGCCAAAATCTGTTTTATCGATATCTCTCCGACAGGATTATCCAATCATGCTCCCTTTGTCAATGCCGGAGGGGATGTGCATCAGGTCTGGCCTGACAATCGGTTCATTCCGGAAGCTACGGTGGAAGACGACGGCAAGGGAAATCCGGATGGTTTTCTGCAGATCGAATGGAGTGTACTCAGTGGGACGGGGGAAGTGGCATTTTCGGATATGTCCATCGCTCGACCGACGATAACTTTTTCCGCTGTTGGGCTGTATGTACTGCGGCTTCATGCGACGGATGGGGAACTGGAACGGAATGATGACATTATTGTTATTGTCGATGCACCGGAGTGTCCGGTTGGGGACTTGACCTATGACTGCAAAGTGCTCTTGGAGGATCTGGTTTTATTTGCGGATCAGTGGCTGGGAGACGATACACAGACAGCGGACTTTGTGGATAACGATGGCGTGAATCTGGGAGATCTGGATCAGATATCGAGTAACTGGCTGGACGATTGGACAGGGACATTGCAGATAACTCTTGAACCAGCCGAAGCCATAGAAGCCGGTGCCATGTGGCGAGTGGATGGAGGCGACTGGCAACAGAGCGAACAGGTGGTCACCGATCTTCGTGAAGGGGACCATACGGTGGAATTTCGGCAGATCTCACAATGGAATGAGCCGGCAACCCAGACAGTCTATATTTATCGGCGGGTGAATGTTATAAAAACGGGAACGTATGTCGGATTGCCGAATGCGGAATTGGTTCTGAATGAGTTTATGGCAATTAATTCCAATATGGTCAATTTACGGCCGACATTCTCATGGAACCTGTATACACGTGTGGAAGGAGAGCTTGAATATCCCGACTGGATCGAAATTCGCAATACGACCGGACAGGTACAGAGTCTGGATGGATGGTATTTGACGGATGATCCGGACTGGTTGACCAAGTGGCGGTTTCCCGACGGATATGAGGTGCCGGTCAACGGGTATTTTGTAGTCTATGCCTCCAACAAGGACCAGAAGCGATTTCCCGCCAATTACCCCTATGTGGATCAGGATGGGCATCTGCATACCAACTTCGATCTGGACGGAGATGGGGAATATCTTGCACTAGTTCGACCGGATGGCACGACAATCGCTCACGAATACAATGATTATCCTGAACAGCGAGGCTTGGTCAGCTATGGGATCGGCGGCAATGACAGGATTGGTTATTTAATGTCTGCAACTCGAGGCGGAGCCAATACCGACGCCTACGATGGAATGGTAGCCGATACGAAGTTCAGTGTGGATCGCGGTTTTTATGATTCTCCGATCGATGTAGCCATTACTTGTGAGACGGAAGATGCCAGGATTCGTTATACTACCGACCAAAGCGTGCCGACATTGACCAACGGTAAGGACCTGTTGCCCGGCCAGACGGTTCGGATCTCAACAACGACCTGCCTGCGCGCTGCCGCCTTCAAGGATAACTATCTATCCACCAATGTGGATACGCATACCTATCTCTTTTTAAACGATGTCATTCATCAGGCAACCAATACTTCAACCGGAGCACAGGTTACGCCCTCCGGATTTCCGGAGATATGGCCAGGCGGCAGCTATCGGAATCCCCCTGTTTCAATCACCGGGGATTATCAGATGGACCCGGACGTGGTCAATGCGACGGAGTATTCAGGTACAATCAAGAATGATCTGAAGGCGATCCCAACGGTTTCACTGGTGGTCCCGAAAGAGGATATGTTCGGAGACGACAATGGAATTTATATAAATGAAGACCAGGATGGTACAGAACGCCGTGGTTCAGTGGAATTGATTGATCCGGCCGGTCTCGAGTCCGGTTTTCAGGTCAATTGTGGTGTACGGATGCAGGGCGGTGTTGGCATCGGAGGGGGTACAAGTCTGGATCGCTGGAAAGTGCCCAAACTATCCATGAAACTGGTATTCCGGGGTGGATATGGTCCAAGTCGTCTTCGATATGAGATGTTTGAAGAGCCGCACGCAACGACATGGTTTGATCAGATTATTCTCGAGGCCAGGGCCAACAATGTCTGGTACCATTCCGATTCCAACCAGAATCGCAAGGCACAATATACGCGAGATCAATTCGCCGCCGATATGCAGAACGCCATGGGCGGTCGCGCACCCTGTGGTCGTCCCATACATCTGTACATTAATGGTTTATACTGGGGCCTTTATTGGATTCATGAACGTCCGGACGAATCGTTTGCGGCGGCCTACTTTGGGGGTGAACCGGAGGATTACAATGTCCTTAAACACAACGCTGGTCTGGTTGTCAACGGGATTCTAACGGCGACTCAGTCATTCCAAGAGATGTACAATATCCCAACGAATGACTATGCCTATTTACAGCGGAGATTAGATGTTGTAAACTTTATCGACTATTTGATTTTACATTTCTATTTTGAAAATGGGGATTGGCCAACCAAGAATTGGTATGCGAGTCAAAATCGGAATGATCCGGAGGGGCAATGGAGGTTTCATACCTGGGACAGTGAGCATATAATGGATGATTGGGGCGGAGATCCCGTTGCGCCGGATGGAGCACCGACAGCATTACACGATAAATGGATGGTGAATCAAGAATATGCAATGCTTTTTGCTGATCGTGTCTACAAGCACCTATATAACGGTGGAATTTTAACGCCGGAAAACGTTGTTAAGGCGTATCGTAATCTGGTGGATGAGATTGATCGAGCGATTGTAGGTGAGTCGGCACGATGGGGTGATTTTCGCCGACCGAGCGATCCCTATACTCGAAACAACGAATGGTGGGCAGAACGTCAACGTCTTCTTAATACCTATCTACCGGGATGCCGGGATCGATTAATTTCGAAACTACGAGGACTCCAGTGGTACCCGCCGGTGTCTTTCGATCCGCCACAATTCCGTATCAATGACCAACTTCAACATGGAGGATATGTATTATCGAACAGTCTTTTAACCTTAAGTGGGAGCAATACTCTCTGGTATACACTGGATGGTGCCGATCCAAGAAGTCCGGCCAGTTCCGGCGGAAGCAGCGAGGTTCTTGTATCGGAGGATGCGGAAAAGAAAGTTATTATTCCATTGAACGATATTGGAAGCAATTGGACCGGTGCGGACGAACTGTATGACGATTCCGACTGGAATGATTATGTGTATTTATCCACAGGAACAGGAGGAGTCGGGTACGAAGATGTCAATTCCGGCGGAAACATGGCTCTCATTACTTATAATTTGCTTACTACGATGTATACTCAGGCCGTAGGAGCTTATGTACGAATACCCTTTACTCTGACTTCGCAACAAAAACAGAAATTCAATTCCCTGACACTTGCGATGCAATATGATGATGGTTTTGTTGCATATATTAATGGTCAGGAGGTGCAACGAGATCAATTTATCGGTGTTCCCAATTGGTACTCAAATGCAAGCAGTCATGAGAATTACGGAACTGTCTATTTTGATATCAGTCAATATCTTGATGCATTAAAAGTGGGTGAAAATATCCTTGCTATTCATGGAATGAATTATAGTAGTGGAAGTAGTGATTTTCTTATTTGGGTTGAATTAATTGCCGGTGAAAATCGGCCCAGTGGAGTTTCGGATACGGCCATCCAATATACAGGTGATCCGATAGTTCTGGAGGCCAGCCGGCAAATCAAGGCCCGGGCGAGGGCTTCGGATGAAACCTGGTCGGCACTCAATGAAGCGACATTCGCCGTAGGTCCGGTTGCCGACAACCTGCGAATCAGCGAGGTCATGTATCACCCGGCAGGAGATCCCAATAACGAATTTATCGAACTTCAGAACATTGGCGAAGTAACTATCGATCTATCACTGGTTCGGTTTACCGACGGGATCGATTTTGTATTCGATCCGTTTGCGTTGCAGGAAGCGCCGTTATTGGAAGAATCATTTGACGTTGATTCAGATGATTTTACCTTTGTAGCCGATGCGTTCGGGACAAATTATCCTGATGAAACGGAAGGACAATACGATCTGGCTGGAGGTGTCGATGGAGGCGGACTGTATTGTCTGGTTATTGGTAGTTCCGCCCAGGCGGCATCGGGCGGATGGTCGCGGATATTTGATTTATCCCAGGATGCCCAAATTACGGTCTATTTACGGCATCGTATGATTATGGGGTCCGGCTACGATGTGGATGAATATGGTCAGGTAGTCTTGACTGTGGATGGGGTACGATACGGGCAGGATGTGGATGACTCACTATTTCATAGAGCCGGAGACGGTGACGGTGGTGTCGATGCAGATTATGGATGGCAAGAAAGCTCTATTGTCGTATCTCTAACAGCCGGTTCGCATACGCTAGTCGTAGGGGGGTATACCAATGCTTCATCAACACCTTGGGATGAATGGACCGAAGTGTATCTGGACGATGTTTCAATTTCGATGTTTGTTCCACAACAAACGCTATTGGAACCGGGACAGTATATGGTTCTGGTCAGAAACCGGATGAAATTCTTTGATCTGTATGGGGCGGGATCGGTTATTGGTGGACAATACAACGGAGCTTTGGAAAATGCCGGGGAACGGATCAAGCTGCTCGATGCCCTGGGCACTCCGATCCAGGACTTCACGTTCAAAGACAGCTGGCATCCCATTACGGACGGGGAAGGCTTCTCCTTAACCCTCCGGGATCCCTACAGTACCGATCCGAACACCTGGACCACAAAAGAAGGCTGGCGGCCCAGCGCCATGGTCGGCGGCTCGCCGGGCTATGACGACAGCGGGGTCCTGCCGGCTCCCGGCAGCATCGTGATCAACGAGGTCCTG
>JAFGPC010000222.1 GCA_016926155.1 Sedimentisphaerales bacterium | reverse complement strand
TCTTGCCGAATGGACGAAGCAAAGGGCGGACGACGGCTGCCGGATCATTTGCCTGGATCCGATCACAGCAGCAGCCCATACACAAAATAACTCCTGGACAGAGGATAACATATTCATGCAACAGATGAAACGAACAACGAGAGAGTACCAGTGCAGTGTGGTTCTGGTTACCCATCCGGTAAAGACGGTCAGTAAGCCCAATATAAATCAGTTGGCAGGATCAGCGGCATATCAGCGATTTTCTCAAACCGTCCTCTGGTTGGAATCCCACAGTATTAAACAATCCTCCACTATGACGAAATGCGGTCCGAGCGAATCCAAGCACAACCGAACCCTGCATATTCTCAAAGCAAGACTCGGTAAAGGGCAAGGAGTACGAATTGCATGTCGATTCCAAGGTGACACGTTGTCATTGCATGAAATGGGGCCAATCATCCAACGTACACAATCGATCCCTGAACAAGTAGAAGATTTGGATTCTGAGATAGAGGTACCAACGTGACGAAATTTATTATTGTTAATGCAAGAACAATAGGAATGATCAAATCCGGTTTCACAAGCACTTTCGGAAAAGGTGTCGGGATATCCGGTTTTATTCCTGGTAATAATATTGGTGTTGAAAAGTCCGATATTGTTACCAGTACCAAAACAGGACTCTCCGCATCTTATACTAGGCTGATTTTATTATTAATAGCAGGCTATCTGCGGGTCCTTTCCAACCAGAAATCGAAAGAATGAGGTCGTCAGCCCAATTTCCCGGAAGAATGTTAGTTAGTTAATCGGTTTTACGGTTTCAGGGGTAAGAAAAGGATTATAAGAAATCGGATGGTTCTTCTAATAATGGACATTTTTAGGCAGGATAATGGTTGTTTTTTAAAGAGAATCGGGGAAAATAGCCTCTTAACAAACAAGGAAGTGAGGTACATTAATGCGGATTTTTAAGAAATATAAGTCAGCTTCAACTTGGACCATTGAACTCAAAGATCACCTCGGCCAGATTCGCCGCTTTGCCGGATTGAAGGATAAGGGTACCTCGGCAACCATTGCTCGACGTATTGAAAGCCTTGTCCGGTATCGTAGTGCACAAGAACTACCTGATCCGGAATTGCTGCGATGGCTGGAAATATGTCCACCGAAGCTGAGAGAACGGCTGGAAAAAGTCGGGATCATCGATAGACAGAGAGCCGCTTCCGGTAAGCTGCTGACCGAACACCTGGCCGATTGGAAAAAGTCTCTATTGGCCAGAGGAACTACAGAAAAACATGCCACACAAAGCCATACCAGGGCAATGAAACTTTTTAAAAGGTGTGGATTTGTAATTTGGTCCGACATTACTGCTTGCCAAGTCGAACAGAACCTTGAACAGATGAGGGCTAGAGAACGAGGTATTTCGGCAAGGACATCAAATTATTACATCCAGACGGTGAAACAATTTTGTCGATGGATGCAACGAAACGGTCGCGTAACGAGTTCCCCTGTGGAACACTTAAACAAACTGAATCCCGATCTGGACAAACGGCACGAGCGCCGGGCACTTACATCTGATGAAATTCAGAGACTCTTAGAAAGCACACGAGCCTCTGTAATGCGATATGGGATGGAAGGTTATCAACGAGCCATGTTATATCGTCTCGCCTTAGAGACGGGTTTAAGAGCTTCTGAGTTGAGAAGCCTGACCGTTTCCTCATTCGACTTGAATAACGCAACAGTGACCGTCCAGGCCTGTTATAGCAAGCGCCGACGTGAAGATGTGCAACCACTACGAGAAGAGACAGCCACAGAATTTCGAGAGCTTTTTCGGGGCAAGACGCCAAAGGTCAAGGCATTCAACATGCCTAGCAAATGGAGTCTGATTGACATGTTGAAGGCTGATTTGGCTGAGGCTGATATTCCCTATGAGATTAACGACAAAAAGGCGGATTTTCACAGTTTTAGACATACTTTCATCACACAAGTGGTTCAAAGTGGGGCAACGGTTAAGGAAGCCCAGTCTCTTGCTCGACACAGTGCACCCGAATTAACCATCGGAATTTATTCACATGTCGGGTTACATGATACCCGACGGGTGATTGAAAGATTACCGGACTATCGCAAAAACATCCCGCAGGAAAAAAGAACAACCGGGACAGATGCTAGGCCGATCGATGTCGTAGGCGAACCGAATGTCGAACCATTTTCGGGGCGCGAATTGGGGCGCTTCAGGGCGAAAACTGGCGAACATGAGCGGACATTTCAGGCAAAATCGGAGGAAATAACTGAAAACCCGAAACATACCCAGAAATGCAATATAACGCGTCGAAAAGCTGATTTGACAAAAAATAAATCATCACGCCCGGCAGGATTCGAACCTGCGACCTACGGATTAGAAATCCGTTGCTCTATCCAACTGAGCTACGGGCGCTCATCTTCTAAGTGCTTGTAATCTAGCGACTTCCTACATCCCTTGTCAAGAAGTCAGAAGAGAAAAAAGGCCGGCTTGCCGGACAGCGGTACGATGGGCCGCCAGGAAATATCGGCGCAGAGACTAACTTGAAAAAGAATTTCCATCGTTGTAAAAAGAGTATCAGTCTTTTATGATTATCGCCTGATTGCACCTTTCATAAGGGTAAAGGAATGTGGCGGGAATGAATAATGGAAAGTTTTTCCCAAGGCGTTTATAACAGGTTTTTGAATGGTTTTAACCATTTCTTTACTGAAGTCATTCACGGCTTTGATATCCGGCCCATTTACTTCGTAGACTGTAAACTTGCCCGCAAACTGGCCTTCCTGAGAGATGATTTCCGTCGCAATGGCTTCGTCCTTATTCCGATTGACAACACAAATCGCGACTTCTCCGTTATGATATGCAACAGATACATCCAGGTAGGGTACATTTTTCTGAATGGTTGTCGTCTCCCCTAATCCTAGAAAGAATCTCTCCGTGTTGTAGGTCTGGCAATCAACAAACGCTTCCAGTGATGTGCCATACACGTTCTGAGAAAAAAGTTGCAGGGGATAATAGATCGTCTGTTTGAAAAGCTTTTTTTCATTTGTGAAAATCGGAGCGATTACATTCACGAGTTGGGCCATATTGGCCATTTTCACAATATCTGCGTTCCGAATAAAAGCATTCAAAAAGCCGGCAATCACTAAGGCATCTTCCAGATTGTAATGCTCCTCCAAAGCCCGCGTCCCTCGCATGGCGCCTCCGGTTCTGGCACGATACCATACGTTATACTCATCCCAGGCAATGTATATAGGATCGCGGTCGCCGCGATTGGCTTTGAGCATCTCTTCATAGATCATACCCTTCACCACTTTGGTGCGTTCCTCTAAAACCAGGGGAGTCGCCAGGAAATTGTAATAGTGATTCTCGGGATTACCCACGTAGATATGAAGGGCTATATAATCCACCACATCCCGTAATTCATGCAATATCGTGCTGTTCCAAACATCCGGATCGGCGTCGGGACGATAGTTGGATGATCCCGCGGCGACCAATTTGATACCGGGCGAGGTAAGCCTCATCAGTTTGGCTGCTTCACGGGCTTTCTTACTGTAGTCTTCGGCGTTCAGATGGCCCATCTGCCAGAATCCGTCCATTTCATTGCCAAGGCTCCAGTACTTGATATTATGCGGTTCAGAATATCCGTGCCTGCGTCGCAGCTCGGCATAGTAAGGCCCTTCCCTGACATTGCAGTATTCCACCCAGCGTTGCGCTTCTTCGATTGTACCTGTGCCCATGTTCACCGCAAAGTAGGGTTCCGTTCCTATCTCCCCGGTAAATTCCACAAATTCGTTCGTCCCGAATTCGTTTGTCTCCAGTCGGGCCCAGGCAAGCTCCATTCTGGGCGTCCGTTGCGGGCCTACGCCGTCCAGCCAGTGGTAGTTGGAGACAAAATTACCCCCCGGATAACGAGTGATAGCGACATTCAGGCCTTTAACCGCCTCTAATACATCTTTTCGAAAACCTTTTTCATCAGCCTGCTCTGAACCGGGCTCATAAATACCGCCATAAACACATCGCCCCAAATGCTCGACGAAATTACCGTATATATTTTTATCGATTTCCCCGATTGTACGATCGATATCGATTTTTATCCGGGCTTCGGTATCCGTAGCCCGCACATCGCGCGAAAGCGACTGGGCCATAAGAGTCCCACACAACACACAGATTATTGTCAATAAATAACATGCTATTTTATTCGTCTTCATAATCTCTTCCCCTTTTCTTGCTTATGGACTTCTATTATATTGTCCTATGCAGTTTACCATACTATCCTTCAAAAGGAATAGTCAAAGACAATTTATCCGAATGGGTAATCCGAGGAGATTCTGTGAGGTTTATATTCTGCCTGGAATACGTTGCCAGTATGAGAAAGCCATGGAATGACGGGGGCAAAAAAAAATAGGAAATAGATATTGACTTAGATATCAATATTGATATACTTGTCAACCATGAAAAAACGAAAAACAGCCTATCAACGCGTATTTCTGGATGGCAACTGGTATGTCGTTATCAGGGAAGATGAATTTTGTACATTAACTCAGTCTCAAAAATCCAAAGGAAAAACGGAAGCGCTGGATGCCCTGAATATCAGCGATCAACGCCTGGCTGATCGTCTGCTCCAGCGACGTCAGGATGCGGGACTGACGCAAAAGGATCTGGCCAAGCTTGCTGGTATCCGCGTCGAGACTCTGAACCGCATTGAAAAGGGCCGAACCACACCCGATTTTAAAACCATACGAAAACTGATAAAAGCAATTAATGAGTATAATGAAACTGGATAGGAGATAAAACATGGCAACACAAACTACCGAAACATTAACTCAGCGAGTAATCGAACTTTCCAGCCATCATACGGATACTCCTTTAGAACAAATATCCCTTGATTCGCACTTTCAAGCCGATCTCGGATTTGACAGTTTGGATCTTGTTGAATTTGTCATGCGTGTCGAGGAAGACTTTGATATTGTTGTTCCAGGAGAAGTAAACGACACGATCTTTACAGTGCGAGATGCCGTGCAAGCAATACAGACCTTAATTTCATAGACTGCCGATATTCAAATTCACCCTATTTTTATTCGTTATGGTTTCGATTGCTTTTCGATATGGTTTTGAGGTAAAATAGACTTTCGAGGATGTTCGTATCCCCGCAAGATACAGGAGGCATTGGTTATCCGGGATTTAAGAATGAAAAGAATGAGGATCTGTTGAATGTGTACCAATCATAAGTGTTGCAGAAACCTATTTGTATTGTTGTTTGCCGCCGTTTTTGCAGCGTGTACTCTTTGGGGGGCGGAGGATGCCTCTCTTGCCACCATTCGATCGGAAAGAACGGGAAAGCCGCTGGTGGGTGTCTATTATTATCCGTGGTATCGTGGGCCTGGCAGACAGTGGAATAATGTAATGCGGCTGCATTTAAAGCCGCCTCAAAAACCGAAGGCCGGGCTTTACGATTCCGGTGATTCGGAGGTAATTGGCGAGCACATATCCCAGAGCCTGCGCGGCGGGATCGATTTCTGGGCAGTCAGCTGGTGGGGACCGGGACAAACCTGTGACAGAAATATGTTGAACGCGATTTTCACCCATCCGGATGCAGGCAAAATAAAATATGCCATACTGTACGAGGCTACAGGCCGGTTCGGATCGTTCAGCAGACCGGACTACGGCAGGTGGCTTTCGGATCTGGAATACCTCAATAAGACGTATTTCAACCATCCGTACTATCTACGGATCGACAACAGGCCTGTCATTTTCATCTATCTGACGAGGGAATACTTCAGAAATAAGGGGAAGGAAGCCCTGGAAGCAATGCGTAAACAGTTTCCGCATGTCTATCTTGTCGGTGACGATGTGTTCGGAAGTGGATATAAGGCCGAGTGGGCCAAAAACTTTGACGCCGTTACCGCCTATGACGTGTACGGCCAATCCGTAGGCAGATTCGGCGGAACGAAGAAAGCGGTACAATTTCTCGCGGAGAACTATAAATACGCCAAGGCTCAGGCCAACAGCGTGGGAGTTGCCTTCATGCCGACAATAGCGCCGGGATATAACGACACAGCCGTACGTAAAGGGCACCCGGGAAGGGCGAGGTATTTCACCGATGTAAAAGATTCTAAAGAAGGCGATCTTTTCCGGGCAATGATCAATACCGTCGCTTTGCCGAACCTGGACGAAAAATGCAGCAGGATAATGATGGTCACCAGCTTTAATGAATGGTTCGAAGACAGCCAGATCGAAGCGACCACTGGGACAGCCCCGCCGAGCGCCACCGACGATTCGGAGGATGGAACGTATTATACTGGCGGCGACCGTTATGTGGATTACGGCTGTCTGTACCTGGATATCCTGCGGGAAATGGTCAAGGAATCAACCTATTCGAGTGTGGATTGAAGTAAGCAAAGCCAGGCTAGGATGAACCATACATCTCAGAATCCCTGAGGAGCATATTTCCTAGATTGGTTAAAATAAACACGGAAGAAGGCATCAATTCTTATTGTAAGAAATATCTCTTCGCAAATTCGATAAAATAAGGCCAGTTGGGTCCTGTTGTATGTCCCCCTTCGTGTTGCCTGAAGGCAATATCGCCATCGATCAAGGTTTCCTGTGGCGGGAATAACATGGTTCGCATGCTTTTTTTCCCCAGCAGTTCATATACAGGACCGGCCATTGCACCACCAAGAAACATCCCTTTCGCATCGACCCATTGTCCTTCCACAGAAGCCGATCCGGAACTGATAAACACCGGGCGCGGAGCACACATGGCAACCAGATGATGTGCATCGACGGTAAGGTCTTCCTGCTTCAGGGGACCGGCATATTTGATGAAGTTCCCGGCAAACCAGTGATATTCGTCGGATGAGGCAAGATTCTCAACCTGCTCACCGAATACACGGTGCAGCAATTTGACGCCCCCCGCGCCCGAGGATCCGATAAAGCCGATGGCAATACGAGGCTCATACGCCATAGCAACAATAGCGGCTTTGCCATACCGTGAAAGGCCTTCGATGCCGATACGTTTTTCATCCACATCGTCATCGGTTTCAAAATAGTCGATAGCCCGGCTGGCTCCCCAAGCCCAGGCACGCAGGCTGCCCCAATCGTCGGGTTTTCGAGGTTGGCCTTTGTTGATCAAACCGATAATCCCCTCTCGTAAACCAGCCCCATTATCGGCCTGGAAACTGACCGGATTAAGAATGGCATAACCCCATCCTTCCTTCAGCAACTGCTGTTTCCAGGTAAGGACATCGCTGTTTCTCTGTTGCGGTCCGCGAAACCATCTCGAAAAGTCAAAGCCAAATTCCATGATCAGCGGGACAGGCCTTTCAATCCTGGCCGGCGTCCCCACCGTCAGCCGAATTATCACCTCGATCTCAGGATAAGAAGAATTGTCGACGACACCTTCGATCTGCTTAATTTTCACAGGAAAATCACCATCCATTTTCTCTTCTACACTAGAAACCTTCCAGTTTACCGAAGGGATACTCTCCGGAAGCCTGCCATATATTTCGCGATCAAACAATTCTTTGATCTCGGCCCGTCTTGCTTTCCACTGCTCAGGTTTTGTGACTTTTGATCCATCATTGAACTCCAATGGATTGGGAAGGAAATAAGGCTGCACTTTCGCCTCATCAGTATTGGCGGCATCCGGTGCATTGGGATTGCCGGATGGTCCTCGCCGGATGGATGAAATACCCAGTTTGTCCATCATCAGTTTGTGATCGGCATCATTCAGTCTGTTAATGCGCTCTCTGTCCTGTTGTGAAAACTGTGCGAACACAGAGGATGTAACTAAAATGTACAGTAGAATTAAGGTCTTTGGTTTAATCGTTGTATTCATTTTCAGCTAAAACTCCTTATTTTGAAATGTAATCCTATACCCAACTGCTTCCACTATTGTAAGTAGTCGCCCCATCCGGAGTAGCTTGATCATCCACCCCTTTTATCCACGGCCTACCCGGGGCTTACGGAGTCCTCATGTCAGGTTCTGTATACTGGTAGTGATTGGCAAACAGGGCGAACTCTATCAAATCCACTCGCCCGTTGTGATCGTAATCGGCGTCTTCGATATCCTCGGTATCCATCCAGTAATCCGCAAACACTGTTAGATCGTTAACGTCTACAAATCCGTTTAGATCGAAATCTCCGTACGATTGGAAGAACCAGTGAGGCGGGTAGCCATCCTTGCCGTCCGCTCCGGCCCCATACTGCACCAGTACTGGAATAATAGTGGCATTGTCAAGTGTATAGGAATACAGGGGGGTAAAGATCCTGTCATAGTTGTTTTCAGCCCAGGTGGGCTCGGTACATTCAAAAAAGACATTGCCATCGTTCCAGCCGATTTCACCATCGGCACCTTTTCCCTCATAATAATTCTTCCACGGACTGGAAACATGGTCGAAATAGTTGTTCTCTGCACGAATATGGGCTTCGACACCCACACCAATACAGTAGCCCCCGCTCAGTAGATCGTCACCATAGCAGTTGTTGTATACATGCACTTGCCCGAAACGTACACGGGGCATTCTTTCTTTACATCCGGAAGACCACCAGTTGTGATGCATCGTCACACGCAGTTTCCCGCGATCATCCGTTTGTTTGTCACTGCTGCCGATCAGGTTGACAAAATTATGCCCTGTATCATAAGTATAATAGAATTTGCACCATGATACTGTTATCAGATCGGATTCATTTGAGATATCCAGGCATCCGTCCTGACAGTCATAGAACGTACACTTGGTAATAAAGACATTGCTGACTTCCTGCTTTAAACTGATACCGTCTCCTTCGCCATCATCATTAGGATTGGTTATATTTAATCGCTCAATAATGATGTTCGAGTCCCGGTTTTGAAAGCCCAGATTACCGATGAGTGTTGCATTTGAATCCACCCCTCGAAGCGTCTTATTGGAGCAAATCGTAATGTTGCTGCCGATCTCGATTGTGCCGGATATCTGGATGATATAAGGAGTATTCGGTGTTTCGGCATACCGTTCCAGATCTGTTACATTGTCAACCGTCACGAGCGTTCCGCCGGCACCTCCCGTAGTGCCATTGCCCACTGTGGCAAAACCGTCAACCGCACAGAGCATGGATGCACACAATAAGACGATGCACCCAGCAATTACGATCATAAGTTTCATCACGCTCTCCAGATAAAGGCAACTATTATTCTCAATATCGAGAGTCCCATTAACTTTAAGTTACTTCGTCACCGCTGATATTATAGCAAAAACATGCATTTCAGAAAAGAGGGATTCCAAGAGGGACAGAGAGAAACCGAGTGGGAGATAGGACTTCGTATTTCCCCTTTCACTGCATAAAATAGCATACAATACACCAATATATAGCGAGCCAATGGGCACAGCGTTTACATATCAGGGATGACTAACGAATGCCAACAATCCAACGGACGGTCAAGATATTTTCTGCGGAAGACAAAATCCGAATTGTTCCGGAGGGCCTGCGTTTTAATGATCTATATTACTTACTTTACCGATTCTTTCTTTGGAGAAATAGGGAAAGGCAAATCCCTTAGTTTCGACAGGTTCTTACTCTGGTTGGTCTCTGAAGTGCCTTCTTCCCATCATAATCGTTCCGAGGGTAAGAAGGAGTTATTATTTGACACCAAGCAACCATGTTTCTGCTAACAAGCAAAAATCATGTATATCTACTATGCAATCTTCATTTAAATCTCCAATAGGTGTTCCAGAACAGGTAAAATCCTCACTGGGTGTAAAAATCGGAAGCCCCTCATAAAGCCGTGAAATCTCGCTGGAACTCAAAGCATAATCGTACATACGAATATCGTCGATAAAACCATGAAACGCCGCATCGCCAGTTCTGTTATCACAGCCGATACGATGGGTGGTTATTGCTGTTTTGTCGGCAATTGCTCCCGAATAGTCAATGTCAATAAATCTATCCACATATCCATAAATCTTGTGGTTTTTCTCATCTCGGATAAAAGTAATCAAATGCCAAGTGCCATCCCTTAAGTCGATTGATCCACATAGATTTGGTGCCCCATTCCAATAGAATCTTAATTGACCACCGTCAATCTCAAAGTTAATCCCTACAGAATCTGGTAATTGCAGATCACCCAACAATGTACCTCCTCTTCCAGAAGTTTCAGCAGGTACCTTAACCCACATTGAGATAGTGAACGAACCGGAAAATATTAATAGGGGTTCTGTCAATTCCACATAATCATCCTCCCCATCAAAGCTCAAACATTTCCCTCTTTCAATATCTTCTGACCAATTCGCGCCAACTATTTTTCCCTTATTGGTATTCATTGAGTCATAAACATATTCACCCTCGCCTTCATCAAGCCTCCAGTGTGCGATCTTATGTTTCAGGTCTCCTTCCTGTACCATATTATTCTGAAGCCAATTGCTTAATAAGACGTGTAAATCGAATAAGTCTATTCTGCCATCCACATATAGATCACCAATGGGAGCATCCCACTCGGCAGAAATTGTATAAGGTATTCCATTGAGTACTTCCAGATTGCCGTCATAAGCACAGAAGTTTAAGTATTGGGTTTCTGAAATTGTATTGACCCCCTTAACTCCAATATACCATATGCCATCAGGAGGATTATTTATAATTATGCTTTCATTAAAACTGGAGGTATTGGCAGCTTCTATAACTCCAATTGAATCTTTAAAGGCAAAATCTCCTTTTTTTAAAAAGAGACTTAAATCGTCACCTCCATTTACACTGACTTTTAATTGTGTTCGGCCGGTTGGTAATTCAACAGAATAGTGGTGGTATTGTTTATCACCGATTTTCTCATGGCCTAGCAGGTTATTATTATTCATAAATCTGGTGACATTGTTTTGCAAAGCTGCTTTCACATGAGGTTGACCAGCACCATCTAAGGCGTACTGTAATAAAGCGGCCATAAGATCTCTTCTCTCACCGGATGTAATTCCTTCCGGATGAGAGCCAATTACAGTAAGCCTTCCTGAGTAAACATCATTTTTATATGCCCAACTACTTACTTTGTTATGCATCAACCATTCCGGATAGTCATATCTTAAAAGAATCTCACTGTTAGCCACCCAATAAGAGCTATCTACCTCATCCACATACACACCCGCAAGGTGATAAACATTATCAATATAAAAATCACCACCAAAATCGTAATATTTAAGGAGAGGGGAATTCAGGGGAATAAAGTGACCTGTATAGGCACTTGAAAGACCTGTGCTGTGAGTCTTTGCCGGCCATATATGAAGATATTCTGGTTTCTCTGCTATGTAGTTGTTGCCATTCGAAACGATAAAAGCTCCGGCACAAGTACCGGTATAGCAACCTCCGTTGTAATAAAAATTTCTTATACGCTCCCTTCCACTTTCTCCAAGGGAAATCCCATGTTGCGTGGAAGCACCACCGACGGCCGAACCGCCATTCATATATATACAACGAAATCTTGGTTGCCCATCAGGATAAAGAAGCACTCCATTATAATCATTGCTGTTTCCGAGGAGGATATCATTTTGAAGTAGCTGATCGGAGGTTGCAAGATATTCCATTGATAATCCTAAATAATCAGCGGCTGGTAATGACGTTCGATGAGTTAAGTTGATTCCACCATCCATAAAGAGGTCTTTATAATAACCTTCGATAGCCCGTGCAGAATTCAGTGGATATGTTAAAAGTATGATCCCTCCTACTAATGCGACGAATGACCAAGTATTATCTTTTGCCAAATCAGACAAGAGCCCAATTTTATGACATAAAGAGTCTTTCCATGTAAATAATGACTGCATTTGCATGACTAAATTCGGAAACCTTAGACTTTTAGAACTCATCACCCATTTATTCTGAAACAGTGAAACAAAGAAAGCACAAATAGTATACTAAAAACGGAGACTTAAGTCTATCCCTTGGCTACATAATTCATTTCCTTGGTCTGTTCCAAGTTGTTATGAGAGTATGTCACACGTATTCTCCCTGTCTTGAGAAAGACGGAGGGTGGAATCAAGAAGGAAGCACTCCACCCCAGGAAAATCAGCGGGAGGTTGTGTTTTGATAGGGCTGAGTTGGATAGAGTTGATCAATGGGGATTCCAAGAGGGGTAGGGGAAGACCGAGGAGGAGGAGGAGGAGGAGGTAGCCTCCTGCATTCCTTTCTCTCCTTGACTGGCTCCTGAAGGAGTTATAGAATGATTTTTGTATCATGGAGATAAGTGAGGAATCCTGCTAATAAATCAGGGATCATCAGAAAGAAACAAAATAAAAAAAGAAAGGGTAATCTGATGAAGCTGGACTTGCGATCATTTTTGATAGGTATGCTCCTTGGTGCGGCTGTTATAGCTCTATTGGGTTCTGTCAGCGGACCGTGTAATCAATGGGCCGTTGCTGCTCCCGAAAATGGCTTCGTAGTCGCCAAACTGGGGTTATCGGATAGTGATTATTATGTAATTCATTCGAGTGGTGGAGTCACCCAGATCAAACGCTGAACACTCCTATCCTGCCACCTTAACAAAAAATATTGGGCACTTTATACCAAGAAAATTAGTAGTCGATTATGTTTCGACAAAGCTGAGTTGGGCAGAGTTCTTACCAACGGGGATTCCAAGAAGGGCAAAGGGAGACCGAGAAATGGTAAGAACAGAGTCTACCAAAGAATAATATGAGTTATTAGCACTGAATATCTAACCTTTATACCAATCATCACAAAATTTCCAACTTCCCCATTTAAGACTGTCATATTCTCTCTTTACAACATCAATTCAGTCCCGTGTACTAATCGGATAGCCAGTTTTCTGCAAAAATGTAGAGATCATATAAATCTACAATATTATCAGGAATACCGTCAGGGCCTGAGACATCGGCATAAGGAGTTGAATCATTCAGCCAGTCAAAAGCAAATACCGAAAAGTCACCTTGATTAATGCCGGGGCAGCCGTCAAATTCAGTTGTTGTTAAATCTTCCGTCACATTATAAGAAAGTTGATGTGTATTATTTATTAAATCACTCTCAATATTATCGCAGGTGCTGACCGCCAGTATTGAAGATGGTCCAGCAGTTTGAGGGATAAATTCAAAGGTAGCGAAAACACTGCTACCCTCTGAAATGGATGAATGAGCAAGGGTAATCTCATTACCTATTACCGAATCCTCATCAAAATCACTGCCGACAATACGGTTTATTGCAATCGTCTGTGGCAGAGTCACTATGGTCTCGATGATCTCGGCGGGAGCAGTGCCAATATTCTGAACATCAAGCATGCAGAGCATTCTAGCGTCAAGACGAGCAGGAACTGGAATATAACTGAGAGTAGTTTCTACGTCGGCAATCCCAACCATTTCAAATTCCGTCACGAAAGCATCCCCATCCGCATTATTGTCACCAAAATCAGGGAGAAGATTGCTCGCATAAGAATCAAATGCTATGACTGAACCGTCATGGTTTATTCGAGGTCTGAAGCTGCTGTCGCGTCCCTGATTCCCACAGGGGCAACGGGATAGTTTGCTGACCGTATCGAAGACAGAATCCCAGATATAAACATCGGAGATATATTCGCTCAGGAAATAACCTGTCAGCGTGGTAGAGGACGACTGATATACAACAAAGCGGCCGTTCCCATTGATATCAGGCCTGATACATTTTTTATCCGCCTGACGACCGCTGTTCGAATGGCTCACCAATCTGGTTTCTCCCGTAAGCCTATCATGGATGAATATGTCTCTCTCGTCGTTTTCATCATTTTCGACAAGATTGGAGGAGGATGAATCGAAAACGACATATCTGCCGTTGCCGCTTATCCTTGGTGTTTCTCCATCACAGCAGCAATCTCCATTGCCCTGCGTACCTTCTGATGAGATGCTGACTCTGGTTGTAAATCCGTTTTCTCTGTCGTGCAGGTACACATCTGCCTTCCCATTAGTATCATCAGCAACGAGTGTTGATGCGGTTGCAAAAACAACAAGTTGTCCATTATCACTCATATCAACACCCCAGCAATCTTGGGTTCCCTGTTGACCATCGCTGGATATGCTGACTCTAGTGCAAACACCTGTATGCAAATCTTTGATGTAAACATCACGATCACCGTTGGTATCAGTTGCGTCAAAATTCGTGGCATCTGTGATAAAAGCGACATAACGATTATCGGCACTGATCGCTGTTTCCAGTCTCCATCCTCCACTGTGCTTGTTCCCCGCTTGTCCTGAGGTCGAGCTGCTTACAAGACGAGTCGTTTTGTTTTGTCGATCGTGAATAAAAATATCACGATATGACTTTGTATCATCTAAAGCAAGATTTGCAGCCGCAGAGTCAAAAACAACAAATCTTCCATCGGCACTGATAGTCGGCATCTGGTTGCTTGATCCAAGCTCAGCTTCCGAACCGTCAGAACTTACAGAAACTCTTTCGGTTACTTTTGTCTGGCGGTCATGCACAAACACATCATACCCCCAGTACCAGCCTGATGATTTATGAATAAGGGTATTATGATCATCAGGTACAAGGTTAACTGCCGTTGAGACAAAAGCTATATAGCGGCCGTCACGGCTGATAGAGACATCCTTGCTTGTGTGCGGGTCCCAGCCGTCGTCGGAGGCGACACCGACGGTCTGCGAGCCGTCGGATGAGACGCTGACGAGGTCCATAATACCTGAACAATCTGCATCACCGTTCTCCGTTGTTATATACGCCTCAGGACCATCCGTACTTTCGTTGCCTGCAAAATCCTGAGCTTCCACTTTGAAATGATACTCAGTAGCCGGACTTAAACAGGATACGGTATATGAATCATACTCGCTGCCCACAACAACCCATTGCCCTTCTCGTTCTCCATAGATGATATAATTGGATATTCCTACATTGTCGTCCGCTTCGGTCCAGCCCAGGGTAATTTCCGTAGTTCCTGTTCGTTGTGAAACAAGGCTCTTTGAGGCAGGCCATGTTGGCGGATGATTATCAGGTGTTTTTACGGAAACTCTAGGGCCTCTGGTCCAATTATCTGATGAATCCCCAGCCTCTATCGATAATTGATAATCGGTCCACGGTTCCAGACCAGTAACATGATAATGGTATGTATTGCTGGATACTTCATCGACAAGAACGCTGCCGGTATACATACTATAGTTGTATATACGATACCCTGTCACAGCAACATCGTCTTCAGCCGAGGTCCATTCGAGATGGAGTGAGGTTTCCTCGATGTTGTCGGCAGCGAGATTACAGTCATCGGGCCAAGTCGGGGCGTTCTCTATGGTCGAGACGGTGAGCGAAAGAGGTTCGCTCCAGTTGCCTTCCTCGTCACCAGCCTTTATTCTGAAGCTGTACTCAGTCAGCGGGGAGAGCTCGTACACCCAGAGGGTCGTCTCGCCCGGCGCCGGCTCGGCGATTATATCTCCGTCCATGTAGACGTGGTATCCGGTGAGTGCGACATTGTCCGTTGCGGACGGCCAGGTGAGCTTGATCTTGTTGGAATATACGCTCGCGGCGGTCAATTCCGCTCCGTCCGGCCACTGGGGTTCCTCTTCATCGCCGCCGGGATCGCCGCTGCATTCGTCGGCGGCGGTGTTCTCTGTGATCGCCTCATCGCCGATATAGTGAAAATTCGTGTCGCATCTGGGCACGAGGTTGCTGACGACTCCGGTCCAGCCGCCGGTGGCAACGACCTGTCCGGAGGCGGTGCTGTACAGCAGGACTGTCTGCGAGGTTGCGTCGAGTGTTGCAAAGAGGTCTCCACAGGGGCTGAAGCCCCACCACATATTGGAGGTTACGCCGACGGGATAGGCGTTCATCGTCGTGAGGTTAACTATCGAGGCCCAGATGGTCTGGCCGGTTTTCTTCGAGTAGAAAAATGCGGCGTCATTATCGTCGAGGTTCTTCGGCGAGAAGCCCCATCCGGCGGAAGAGACTGAGGTTGCCTGTGAGTCGACGAAAACATTGTCGTCGGGGTAGCGAACGTCAACCACTTTGATGTAGAGGCCAGGATCGGTTTCGACGGCGGCGGCGAAGTATCTTCCGGAAGGGCTGAAGCCGAGCGCCGATTCGCTTATGAATCCATCGAAGAATTCGGTTTCGTTGTCGTCGCCGTACCACTGCAGGTCGTACAACCGGATGTGATATTTTCCGTTTAGATCAATGCAGTGTATTACGAAGCGGTGGTCGTCGGGGCTGAATCCCCAGCCTGCCTTGGCAACTGTCCCTTCGAACCTTACCCTTTCGTATTCTCCGGCCATGACGATGACCGTAAGTAGCACTCCCCCTTGCACTGACTGGCTTGCGACGACCAGCTCGTAGTTCAGGCCCGGGGAGACGCTGTTTCCCGTCTCGAAGTTATAGTGATTGCTCATGGCCGGCGCCTGGAAGGCCGTCGGGATGGAGTAGTTCCCCGTCTTCTGACAG
>JAFGPC010000221.1 GCA_016926155.1 Sedimentisphaerales bacterium | reverse complement strand
GTCCTGCTATCAACTCGGCAGAGATAATGAAGTCGGAGCTGCCGGCGGAGATATTCAGGCCGTGAATGGCGAGGATGTTCTGGCCTCGTTGCAGGGCACCGAGGTGACTTGATAGATCGAAGGACTCGACACTCTGAGCCTCATGGCTATCGTCCGCTTGGGAATTCCAGGCAGGGGTGCCGGCAAATGACATACGCTGGACTTCAGTAGAGTTTATGTAAGCGATGAAACCATCATCATACTGCATATTCAGCGTCAGAAAGCCAAAGCTATCTGGATCTTCCGTGATGGTAAACGGAATACGGATATAACAGGAGGCATTGCCGTTGTACATCTGCGCCGCGACATCGACGTCGATGAGTGCTTCATATCCCGAGCCCCTTTCGTATCCGACCCCGCCCGTACCACTCATCCAGGCGGAGTCATCGAAGACAAAGCTGTCTTTCCAGCCATCACCAATGGTACCGGTGGGTACCAGTACTTTCTTGGCAGCACTCTCCGTGACGAGATGAGTGCTGGCGTCTGGTTGTGAAGGCGTATCCGTTTGGCGTGGATCAGATCCATCCAGGGTATAGTAGATCGACCCGGACGGACTGGCCATGGCAAGAATGGCCGGTCGCAGCACGTCGTTCACATAAAACGTCGGCGTTTCAACCTCAGGATAAAGGCCTGCGTTCTTTAACTGCTGCAAAACGATATCGTATCGCTGTTGAAAGAAATTCTCCAAAAGCCAATCGCGCATCTCATACCAGTCATCCTGATCGAGTGGCTGGCTGTGGTGCATGTCGCCCCAGCGTGCGGATTCACAAATCACCGGCATTTCAACCTCGTTGGCCATGTCCAGATAAAGGCGGCTCATATAGTCTGGAGACAGGGTGCCGTTGTTGAAAAGGTGATGATGCACGCGGTCGGCAAACAACAATCTATATTCGCTATTCTGGATAAGATACCCATGAAACTGGCCTACATTTCTGAAATCTTGTGTCCGGTTGAGTTGCATATGTGCCCGAGGTGGCAAGTACAAAGATATTTCCGAATCCCAACTGTAGAACTTGAAGCCTGTACTGTCGGCAGTTCGCTTTCGACCGAACCAGTAGTTGTTCCATGGCCAATCCTCATTGTTGACACAGTAATTCAGAATCAAGTAGTCGATGTAGTTCGTCACATCCAACAAGCAGGGATAATCTGGATTGCGGGAACCATCGGGATTATTGCCCTGCAGCTGCTGGTAGGCTTCGGCTGAATGGGAAGCTTGCTGACACAAGGCGGTCATCTGCCGGTAGGCCGTGTCATTTCCTTCTCTGAGGGTCATGCCTCCGTGTGAAAATGTATCCCAGTCTTCTTCCTCTCCGCCGTAGTGGCTGGCTGAGAAGGACGCGTCAGGACGTTCACAGGGGAAATAGAGTCCCCAATACAAGCCATTGATGTAGAGGTGTACCAATATACTGTTTGGGGATACATGGCCCATCTCGCGCTGTAGAGTTCGAATAAACTGATCACGAGTGTATTGTTCGTAAAACCTGGCGCCACTCCAGCCATATCCATCATTGAAGCTGGATCGCAGAACGATCGTATTGAACTGACTCACCGCGTCCGGACCGAAAAGTGGAAATCTGAGCTTGGTAGGCCCGTAGATGCCCTTGAAAAGCAATCGTAAGGAGTTCTTCAGACTCATACTGCGAGACGCGCCGCCTATGATTTTGATGCCGCAGTTGACTTGAAATCCCTCCTGCGTGCCGTCCGGATAAAACAATTCAACAGACGCAGGTTTTTCTATGTCTTGACCAGGATTTGAGTAAACCCCCTCAGCCCCGAACATATGGTCTCGGTTCATGACAATGGACATCGTCGGAATCGATGTCAGCGTACTCTTGATCGTGTCGCGATAGCGTGCGTCATTGACAATATCAGGGTCCATTTCATAGTCAGCGTTTTTTGAGCCCCATCGATTGGGAAAGCCTTCAGGTCGGACAGGCTGCTGCAGAACCTCGTCCGGAAAAATGTAACTGCAGGCTATTGCCTCCGAGGGTTTCCAGCCTTCCTTGACCGCTTTGGCCCGCAGACAGGTGGTTTTGTCGATACGAACAGGATCGGTATAGGGAGTGCCGATTGACGCCGGTTCTCCAGTCTCAGTGGCATACGGTTCACTGCCATCAAGGGTATAGTATATCGTAGCACCTTCAGTTTCCGTCGTCATGACAACGGAAAACGGCCCACTGTAAAAACCGTGCGGGCAACTGAATTCAGGTCCGTTTACCGTGCCTAAGTACCCCATGGCATTTTCGGTACCGGGTGTAGCAATAATCGAAAAGACCAAATCATAACTGGCGTCTGGATAACGACCATAGGAAATGTCATCGGTCTGCTCATCAAAGACAACAGAGTCAATCAAAGTCACGCCACTCATTCCGGAGGATGAGGACTCGAACAGGCCAAGCTCTTCACCCATGGCGTCGAGTTTGAAGTTTGCGTGTAGACCTGTATCGGCGGTGTCCTTATCGGCCCATATCAGTAAATACCCATGAGCTGGAATGGTCGTATCAGAGGGACTGTCCGCTGGAATCTCCCACTTGGTGGGATCCGCCAAATCATCCGTGAGGTACAGGCCGCCAATATCGACCGCCTCGCCGCCAAAATTATGAATCTCGATCCAGTCGTCATACTGGCCTTGCGGGTCTCGAACCGTACTGCTATTAGAGGCCACAAACTCGTTAATGACCAAAGAAATGCCTGTCTGATTCTCAGCCGATAAGGCAGAACCAGCAAGGCCAAATAGTGATGCCGTCATCACCAGACTTAGGGCTAAGGTTTTCACGAGTCTGACCATCCTCCAAGCTGTTCCCACACAGATGCATGAGGGCACAGAGTGTATATCGAGAAGACACGCCTATTACTATAGACCGGATTTCCCCTATATCTTCATAAACGGCAATCTTGCACGCTACGATACACTATTTTACCCGAATTATCTACATCATCTCAATCTCCTTGGGGTTCAATCGCCCAGGTCACAAGGAACGCCTTCGCATCTAACAGCGGATTGCGTAACCCCAACTAGGGACACTATCGGGGATACCAGAGAGGAAACACGCCCGGAAGGATTCGAACCTTCGACCTACGGATTAGAAATCCATCGACCAAAAGCCGTAACCATCAGACAAATCAAGGACTTACGGCATCGAGCACAAGCGACTTGGCGCCAAACTTGGCGCCGACCCTTCGGGGGCACCCCGGCCTGAAGAGACTCATCGAATCTTGGCCCCAACTCCCCGAGGATGCCCGCACGGTCATCTTGCGTATCGCGGACCTCTTGCGATGATTGTCCGGGATTCCACGAAGGGCTGAGATGGCCGTTCCTGGTACATGGGAACTGTTATGACTCCAGGAGTTTGTGCCAGGGCCATAACGCGTGGTTGGAGAACAAACGGTTCTGCT